>NZ_JBFHFD010000008.1:0-48691 GCF_041583735.1 Novipirellula sp. | reverse complement strand
GCTTGATCGAATTCGACATCACCGCGCCGGAAGACAGCCCGCAGGTTTATGAGTTCGATGTGTTTTTGGAGATGCCCACGCAGCTGCATTTCTGTGTGGTCGCCACGGACGGGATCGATCGCAGGGGCGGTGCCGCGTTTCGCAACGCCTTGGTCAGTCGAGACGGCTACCTGTTCACGCACAGCAGCGAGACCCGATTGCTGAACCCCAACGCCCCGCAGATGTTTGACGACCAAGGCAACGGGATCTTTTCCACCGTGCTGCTCGATTGGGTCGAATGGGAAGGACCGCTGGTCACCGAAGCAGAAAAATCGCGGCGTGAGCGCATGATACCTCCGGACGATGCGGCGCCCGCGGAAGTCGCGGAATATCTGCAGCGGTTTGCCGAGCGGGCCTGGCGGCGAGCGGTGCAGCCGGAGGAACTGGACGACTACATGCGGTCCTACCTCGGCGAGCGCGAGGCCGGCGAATCGATGACCGACGCCTATCGGATCGCCCTGCAAGGCGTGCTGACCTCGCGAAACTTCATCTATCTTGTCGAAGGCGATCCGACGCCACGGCCCCGACTGAACGACTGGGAACTCGCCTCGCGGCTGTCCTATTTTCTCTGGAGCTCGATGCCCGACCAAAACCTGTTCACCGCCGCCAAAAGCGGAAAGCTGGGCGGCGAGGTGCTGAGCAACGAAGTGGATCGGATGCTGTCGGACGGGCGTGTCAACCGCTTTATCGACGATTTCTCGCGACAGTGGCTGCAGTTGCATCGCGTGGGGATGTTCCCGCCAGACAAAAAACTGTATCCCACCTACGACGACTGGCTCGAAGCCAGCATGCGAGCCGAACCGGTGGAGTATTTTCGTGAGATGCTGGTGAACAATCTGCCGATCGACAGTTTTGTCGATTCGGATTGGACGATGGCCAACGCTCGGCTGTGCGACTTCTACGGTTTGCCCGAGCCGAAACGGGACGGTTTCCAACGCGTCTCGCTGAAACCCGACGATCACCGTGGCGGTTTGCTGACGATGGGCGCGGTGCTCGGTTTGACCTCCGACGGCACCCGGCATCGTCCGGTGCATCGAGGTGTTTGGCTCAGTGAAGCCCTCTTCAACAAGACTCCGCCGCCGCCTCCGGCCAACGTCGACCCGATCGAGCCGATTCCACCCAAAGGCAACAAAATCACGATCCGGCAACGAATCGAGGCTCACGCCAGCAACGCCAGTTGCGCCGCTTGCCATCGCAATATCGATCCCTTGGGGCTGGCTTTTGACCAGTTCGATGCGATCGGTCAGTGGCGGACCCGCGAGCACGTGCCGACGGGCGTCGGCGAAGATCCGCTGGTGGACGCTTCCGGCGTGCTGCCCGATGGCCGACCGTTCGGCGATGCCGCCCAGTTCAAGCAGTTGCTGTTGGAGGACCGCCAGCGAATCACGCAGGCCTTTATCGAGCACTTGTGTACTTACGCCCTCCGCCGCGTGCTGACCGTGGATGATCAGGATGCCGTTGAAGCGATTGTTGATGAAGCGAAAGCCTGCCAATACGGTGTCCGAGACATCGTCCGAGCGGTGGCTTTGTCGGACTTGATCCGAACCCGTTAACCCAGCGGCCGCCCGGCACACGCCGCCGCTGCCCGCCAAACCGCACACGCCCCTCCTTCGTTACAAAAGGCTGAACCATGGGAAACTTCCTCTCCCAATCCTGGCTGCTCGATCGCCGACACGCACTGCGGGCCCTGGGGACATGCATCTCGTTGCCCATGCTGGAGTGCATGACTCCGCTGAACGCGGCCGAGCCCGCGGCGATGCCACGACGCAGCGCCTTTATCTACCTGGCCAACGGTGTCCATTCACTGAACTATCAGCTCACCACCCCAGGCCGCGATTACGAGTTTTCTCGATCGCTCAAGCCTTTGGAAAAACATCGCGAAGTGATCACGCCGATCAGCGGGCTGCATCATCCGGGCGCCATCAGCCACCACCACAACTGCATTTCGGTTTGGTTGACCGGCGGAAAGCTTGGCCCTACCGACCGCAATACGATTTCGGTGGACCAGCAGATGGCGGCCGTTGCTGCGGAACATACCCGCTATCCGTCGATGGAAATCGCCATTACCCAAGGCTCGCTGGCCTGGACGGCCGACGGCGTGCAATTGCCCGCGATGCGTCGCTGCAGCGAAATCTTTGCGTCGCTATTCGAGGAACCCAAAGGCGGCACGGCGGTCCAGCGGAGAGCCCTGCGGCGCAAAGCTAGCGTGCTGGATGATAACTTGGCCGAAGTCCGCCGGCTGGAAAAGAAAATGGGAACCGCCGACCGGGGCCGCCTGGACCAATACCTGAGTTCGGTACGCGAAGCGGAAATCCGCACGCGGCGGGCCGACGCCTGGCTCGACACGCCGCTGCCGGAGATCTCCGAAAACGATCGCAAACGCACCAACCGCGACATCCCTCAAACCCAAGCGGGCGACTATTTTCGTACTGTCTATGACCTGATGGTGTTGGCCTTCCAGACCGATGTCACCCGTGTCGCCACGTTCAGTCTGGGGGGCGAAGGCCAAGCGATCGCCATTCCGGAAATCGGCATCACCGAATCCCGGCACCAGCTCAGTCATCACGGCGGCGATGAAGGCTATATGGAAAAGCTGACCAACTACGACACCTTCGCCATCGAGCAGTACGGCTACTTCCTTTCGCGGCTTGAGGAAACCAAAGACCTGAACGGCCAGCCGCTGTTGGGAACGACGATGTCGCTGTTTGGCAGCGGTATGTCGTACGGCCACAGCCACGGCAACGCCAACCTGCCGCTGGTGCTGGCCGGTGGTTCGGATCTGGGCCTGCGGCACGGCAGCCACCTGGACTTCAATCAAGGGCACTTTGGTGGCTACGAACTGGACCAGCCCGGCAAGCACTATAGTCTCTGCAGCCGCCCCGCGAATCCGGACGCCCACATGAGCAATCTGCTGCTGCTGATGGCCCAACGCATGGGAGTCGAAACCGATCGGTTTGGCGACAGCAACAAGGTGATCGAACTATGAATCAGCTCCAATGCTTCCGGATGATCATCATGGTCTGCCTTGCCGCGTTCCTGCTCACGCCGTTTGCGGCGGCCGAGGAAGGACCGTTCCGCCCTCAGCCCGGGCAGTTTCCTCCGATCGAAAAGGCGCATTCCTACCGGGGCGAGTTGGTGTTCGTCGATCACGCCAACCGTCGCGGCAGCATTCGCGTCGAAGGATCGGGGATGTTTTACCGCAACGATCCACACCCGTTCGCCATGTTGCCCTACGGCATGGTCCGCTATCACGGGGCGCCGGCGGACCTGCGCGATATCCCGCTCGGCACCGTGCTGCACGTCCGAGCCTTTCTGCCGCCTGACCCCAAACTTTCCTCGGTGCCGGTACTGCCGGTCGACAACAAGACCAAAGACGCGAACCACAATCGCGGCGCCGGCATCTTTCCCGCCGAAAACCACGTCCTTTTGCTGGAAGACGAACCCAGCCACTGCCGGCGGGAAGGCAAAGTCTGGAAGCTGCAGGAAATCGACATTCAGAACAACCAAGGCATGATTGTGGCTCGCTGCGAACCACACGAAGGCGGCGAAGCGGAGGCCGCTGCGGAAACAATGACCTTTGATGCCGCCACTCGTATCTGGCGCGGACGCCAACGGCTGGAGGTCGCGGAACTAGTCGCCGAGGGCAGCTGGCCGGCCAGCGGAAAGAAGAGTCTTGACGACGAGCAAGTGTTTTTAGGGATCAGCTGGAAACCGACGCCCGGCGGCGTGTTCACTCGTTTTCATATCTCCGACATCTGGCTGGACGAAACTGCGATCAAGCGTGCCGCGCGCAACCAGACCGAGACACACAACGCCTTCATCCGCAGCCGCTGGATGCCCGCTTGGGTCGACGCGGTGGAATACGGCACGTTCGGCAACGCCAAGGTGACCGCGACGCTGTTCGGCGGCATGAACGAATCCCTGTACGCCGATTTCAAGCCAGGCGAACACGCTCTGATGAATGCGGTCGAAACCACGTTAAAACATACCCATGGCGCCTACGGGCCCGCGCATATGGCCTGCAAGGGGCCGATCCTGGATGTCGTACGGATGGACGGAGAGCCGCCGCTGGGCAGCAGCGGCATCCAAATCCAATTTGAAACCGACCTGATCATCGAAGGCATCCGCCCAGGCCGAATCGTGCGAGTGCGTCCGGCTGACTGGCCCCAGGTCAACGTGCCTCGCGAGGAATACCTCAACATCGGATCCTCTAGCAACGAAGAACGTTTCCCGACCCCGGCCATCTTCCCCAAATATTGACCCCCAGGTCGTTGTCGCATTGCAGCTTGACCGTGCCGTCGAGCGATTGATCCAACAATCGGTTCGCCTAAGTCATTCAGGTGCAAAGAGATGCTTAGAATGAAAGTAGGTCGTGCTGCCGAACGGGTGGAACCAATCGCTGGGCGTCGGACGTAATGGTCAGGTCAACAAGGCCCAACCGAGTCCGTTGAGTTGTTCGAGTAATGGTGTCTTGGTTCATCGGATTCAGCGACATACCAACCGTGAAAAATGTGTTGCAATTGCTCGATTTCGTGATATGAATATCAACGTCTGGACTGCCCTTGACAAGATCTGCCACGACGAAGTCGTCGAGATATCCAAACGCATGGCGAAAAAAGTTCTCACGTCCTCACACGCAAGTTGTCCACTCTCACTAGATTGTGGCTTGCTCATAGATCTGCCGCCCGCTTTGCGCCGTGAGACATTAAAAGATCACAGATCTTTGGATCTCCGCAATAATCAAGCGATGTTTTTCGGTTGTTTGGGTCCTCAAATATCAAAAAAACTGCGTTCACATCGACGCCATATTCGATCAAGAGTTTGGTAATCGCAAGTCCTTCGTTTCTCTTGTTTCTACTTGCTGAGAAAAGTGTTCGATCCAAATTTGGGTCGGCGCCGTGTACTAGCAACAGTTTCACAAAATCCTCACTAGCTGCTAGGCATGCCTGGCTGAGAGGGGGCGATCCGGATCGCGAAGCCTCATTTGGGTTGCTGCCCAACTCAAGAATCGCCTTCGCAAACCGCAGCCGATTGTGCTTCGCGGAAAAAGAGAGCAGGTTGTACCCCGCAGCAGTCTGGAACTTTAGCAATTCACTGTTATCTCGCACTATTGCTATCGCCTCGTCCTCCTTGTCCTCACGAAGGAGCTGGACGACTTTCATGCCGTCTTCATCGTATTTTTGCATCAGGCTCTACACTTTCGGTTGATTGACGTGACATTTGCTGCTCTATGCTTCGTACTTAGAATCAAGGGCTCTTTAGCTTTTTGCCACTCATGATCTGCTCCACAATAATATCGAGCGTTTCAATGATATCGTATTGCGTTGCAGTCGGACGAGCCGGAGAGTTTTCAAGGTGCAAGTGAACCATTTGCGTGTATTCGTCGCAATGGCGTGGCGTCGCGAGTGGCAGGTCATGTGTTCGATGTTCAGTCCGTCAAGTCGATCGACACGAATTTGGATGGTCTGTTTCATTGCTCTGATGGCGACACCGGTGCATCAGCGTCCCGGGGCCAGCGTGCTGCCGCTTCATCGACCGGACCAAGTCGGAGCACCCCAATGCCGACAGGGCCAGACCTTGTCATGGAGGAAGCCGACGTCTGCCGCGTACAATGCAAACACGAAAAAGGCCGCAAACACTAGTGTTTTGCGGCCTTTTTGAAAGTGGGCAATACAGAACTCGAATCTGTGACCTCCACGATGTCAATGCCGGATAGACGCTCCAAAAGTGCGGTATTTACTGTGTTTTAGACGCTTTTCAATTCCAGGAAATGCACGGTATGGCACCGTTTTGCACCCATTCCGTGCACAATACCGTGCACGGGTCGCATCGAAAAATAGGAGGTTTTTGCACGACACTTTTGCGGGTATCGTGGAGGTTGGCGACAGCATCCCAAACTTCGCCGTTTACTTCCAAACATGGCAACGCAACGGGAGTTGCTTTCAACCGATCTTCGAGACATTGCGGCCGTTGAAAAAGAGGTCACTGCTCAGATCGCACTCTTACCTTCTCGCGGCACTGACCGTCAAAACAGCTATTCCCAGAAACGTAGCTATGCCTGGTCGAGGTACCACTTAGACTTCGAGAAGGCAAATGACCGCACTACTACTAGCCTGTTCGGTACGATCGTTTCGATAACCATTTACGTCCATGGTTCACCAGAGGGTCACCGTGCCCCAATCAGCGACGCAATTGTCAAAAGCAAGAAGCCAACGAGCAGAACTGCCAAACCGAAAATCATTACTAAGAAAAGGATGTTTCGCATGTCAGAACGTGCCGGTAGCGGTCCTTTGAGCGGTGGCGGCTTTACTGCAGTATCCGCCCCTGCCCGTCGTAAAACCTCATCTTCGGGATAGAAGTGAATCACTTTTCCCTGGGCTTTATCGCCGGCTAGCAAAGCTGACCTGCGTTCGTCCAACTTGCGGTAATGTTGTGCCTCGTAATGGAATTCTTCGCCGACATCGACGTTAAAGTATTCGTCCATCATTGCTAGTCTGCCTTTGGTGCCCTTCTGGGCTTGCAACTCTGTCCAACTTAATCAGCGTGCCACGCGAGAATTTACCTCGCGTCATCGGCATCTGCTATCAAGCTCCATTTATGTTTTACGGACATCTGGGAGAGCCAAGTGACGGCACACCTTCGCAGGATGTAATTGTTACCAAGGCTCGTATAAACTAACCAACGGTCTCCATGGCGTGCCACTTCTGCATGATTTCCACAAATTGAAAGAATCGCCCCGATAATGATCTCTAGACCGTTCTCTTTGCCCAAGTCGTCTTCGTGCCCAGAAAGCGGACGAAGAATTAAACGAGTAACTTGCGACTTATTTGCATGCTCACCGAGTGATTCTTGCACCCGTTGACGAAGATGTTCCTGATGCGATCGCTCATCTTCATTTCTTGCGTTTCGGATCAACATCCGAGCAGTTTCCAGCTTTTCGCGGCAGGGCTGATCAGGGAAACTGAAGATATCGTGTTGCATTGGCATCCTTGCAATCGCGGGTAAGCGGCTATTGATGGGACGTTTTCTGTAAGATTACAATCCGACGCATTAGATTGCTTGAGGTTCCCAAATGCATTCAAAAATCCTTATGGATGATTGGTTACATGTGTGGAGATTACCATCGACAAGCAGCACGTCGACGCGTAATTCAGTTTGCTTGCCGCTAAGTTTGTGTGATCCGCCGAAGTGATTTTTGATCTTTAATCCAGATAACGCTGTCAGTGCCTTCTGTTCATCGAATTCCGAAGGATCTTTTTCGCAAACCGTTCCACCGTCGTACTGTTGAACATCCTCGGGCGGAGTCCCGAAATTCATAAATTAAGTCGTTTTTCAGCTTTGCCAAAATTGTCGGTCGCGAGGCCCTGTGGCATTACCGTCAATGACGTCATCGATGGCAATTTTGACCACGGTTGAATGAGATGGATTTGCAAGCCATTGGGTGCCGCTAGGGGACTTCGTCGAGCAAAGGCGATGACGAAATCGCGGGACTGAGGAACTTGCTAAGGGTCATTCGTAACTGATCGCCATCGATCGGTTTCTGCACGTAGTCGTCCATGCCGGCTTCCAGGCAACGTTCGCGATCACCCGTAAGGGCATTGGCCGTGACAGCCACGATCGGTATGTGTTTCGGTAAGTTTGCGTTTGCCTCGCGACGGCGAATTTCTTGCGTGGCGGTAAATCCGTCCATCTCAGGCATTTGGCAATCCATTAACACCAGATCATAAGGCCCGTGCTCCAGTATCGATAATACCTCTTCCCCATTGGCGACGATATCGCAGGTACAGCCCAGCATTTTCAGCAACTCCACCACATACAACTGGTTGATCCTGTTGTCTTCCGCCACCAGCAGATGGCCCGTCAGTTTTGCGGGCATCAGTGCCGACGACACCAAATGCGATGGCTCGCGTTCTGTCCCTTCGTCGGCATCGGACGGAAACAGCAGCGACGTGATCACATCAAACAAATCGCTGGGACGCACGGGTTCCTGAAGCGTTGCGTCCACGCTGCGGGACAGCATACGTTGCGCGGACATTTCTTCATCTGGCGTTAAGAGTGCAACCAATCGCCCGGAACAGAGATCTATTAGCGTTTGCGATGCATCAGGTTCATCTTTTATCGCTTGAAAGCTGCTGAACACGACAACGCTGGCCGTGCGTTCGACCGTCAAACTCTGGAGGATCTGAAGTGATTCCTGGAAAGTGTTCACATGTACGTAATGGCAGCCCCAGTTCGTTACGCACTCGATAATCTGGGCGAGGCTGCCAATGCCGTCGACGACCAAGATCTGCGTCCCTGCTAGGGACTGCCGTCTTGCGCTCTGTATCTCAGGCTGTGAGATCACCTCCAGAGGAATCTCAAACCAGAATGTCGACCCTATGCCAACTTGGCTTTCAACGCCAATTTCGCCACCCATCAATGCGACGAGTTGCCGGCATATCGAAAGCCCCAGCCCGGTTCCTCCGAAATTCCGCGTGGTTGAGCTATCAACCTGCGAGAAAGGCTTGAACAGGCGATTCATTCGCTCTGGTGGGATGCCTATTCCTGTATCGGTGATCTCGATCCGCAAACGCGATTGACCAGATGAATGTTTGATTCGATCGCCAGCGATTGAAACACTACCGGACGAGGTAAACTTAATCGCATTACCTATTAGATTGACAAGGATCTGTCGTAGGCGATTGTCGTCAATGCGGGCCGTGACGCAGGCTGCTTGCGAGAGCTGACAAGAGAGGCTGAGCTCATTTTCCTGAGCTGAACTTGAGAAGAGTTCAATCACGCCGTAGACCACCCGTTCGAGTTCGCACTCTCGCGAATCAAGTTCCAGTTTGCCAGCTTCGATTTTTGAAAGGTCCAGCACGTCGTTGATGAGTTCCGCCAGTAACTTGCCGCTTGATGCGCAGGCCTCGACAAACCGGCGCTGACGGTCATTGAGATCCGTTTTAAGCAGCAAGGTATTCATTCCTAGAATACCGTTGAGGGGCGTCCTTAGTTCATGGCTCATCGCGGCCAGGAATTCACTCTTGGCGAGACTCGCCTGCACCGCCTTCTCTTTGGCTTCATGCATTTCAACTTGTGCCTCCTTAATTTTGGTGACGTTCTCATGGGCGATCACAGCGTGCGGTTGCTCGTTGATGTAAACGAGTTTCATTCGGCAGATAAACCAGAGTCGCCTATCAGGCGTATGACATGCATACTCCTGATCCCATGAAGAGCGTTTGCCTGCCAATATTTCACGCAACGCTTTGGCGACGGAACTGGCGTCGCTATCGCCTCTTTTTGCTGCGACACCACACACATCCAAATAGTTGACGTCTTTGCTGACGGACTGGGGGGAGGCCTGATTTTCCTCGGCGAACTTCCGCCAAGCGGCGTTCGTAGTGACGATGTTCCCATCGCGGTTGACCACCGCGATATGAGCCGAAAGCGAGTCTAGCGTGACCTGGTTAAACCGTTCGCTCTGCTTCAGTTCCAGAGACCTATCTCGAACGCGATGCTCTAGGGTCAAGTTTAAATCAGCAAGCATGGCTTCGGACTGCTTGCGAGCAATGCCTTGCGCAATTGAGTCGGCAGCCCTAGCAAGGCAATCCAGGGTTTCCTGCTCTAAGTTCTCGTCAGACTCCATTGCGATGACACCGACACAGCGATCTTCGACCATGAGCGGGTATCCGGCGAATGCATCCAATCCTTGAGAAGCTATCGAATCCGGAACGCTGTCAAATTGATCGCTTGCACCTGGGTAATCTGGCACCAAAGTCGTTAGGTACGGAGCCTTCTCCACCGCAATCCTGCCGACTTTGTGGCGACCGAGCGGCACGCGGGCGGATGCTACACCCAAACGCGTGTTGGTACCTGCACTCGCTTGCAGTTCCAGCAAACCTTCCGACTCGTTCAATGTCCAAATCTGCGCACTCGATGCGTTGAGACATTTCACCATCGCCTCGGTACAGGCTTTCAACATCTCTGGCAGCGTTGTCGCCTGGGAAAGGGCAATCCCCTTGGCTGCACTGAATTCCGTGTGCCGAATATGTCGTTGTAGTTCCCGCTCGCTCCGCTTCCGCTCGGAAACATCACGGCACACGACCTGAATCTCCAGCTTCCCGCGGCTGTAGTAGGACGCCCCCTGCACATCCACGTCGATGACGCGTCCGTCCAACGCGAGGATCCTGGCTCCAATAACCGGCACGCTCCCCGGCTCCGATAGCAACTGTGCGACTTGTTGGCGGACATACTGCTGGTCGTCCGGGTGAAAAAATTCTGTCGGAGAACGTCCGATGATTTCCTCGTCCGATGACGCCCCGAGCAAATCGACGCCAGCCTGATTGATGAATGAGACACGATTGTCGCGGTTAATAAATATCATGTCCGGAGATTGTTCGACGATGGAGCGATACCGCTCTTCGCTTTCTTGCAGAGACGATTCGATAAGTTTGCGTTCCGTAATGTCGCGAGAGACACCAATCACTCCAATAACGCTGCCGTTCGGATCCCGAAGAGGCGCCTTCATCGCCAGGTAACTGCGAGTAACGCCTCCTGCAGTTAATTTCTCTTCGATCGTATGTGGTTGATTGGACTGCATCACCATGCGGTCGTTCTCCATCGCAACCCAACCGTGTTCTTCGCCGAACAAAAAAACATCATTCTTCCCTAGTACTTCATCACTGATGCGTCCGGTGAGTTCGGTAGCGGCTTTGTTAAACAGTAAATACCGTCCCTGCAGATCCTTGACAAAGATCGCATCCGTCGTTCCATCAGCGATGGCCTGCAGCAATTCAGTCGTTCGGTGCAATTCCTGCTCGGAACGCAAAGTCAGGGTCAAATCGCGGAGGTAAGCAGCAAACAGTTGTTCTCCGTCTATTTCCGCCGGAACCACGGTTAATTCAATTGGAAATGTTTCTCCATTGGATCGCTGGGCAGTCGTTCGAACGCGCCGGCCAACGATGCGTTCTTCGCCAGTAGCCAGATAATGAGCCAGTCCGCGTTTATGTTCTGCACGGAGGTCGTTAGGAATCATCAGTTCCTCCACCGAGCGTCCCAGGGCCTGCGCCCGCGAGTAACCGAATGTCTGCTCTGCGGCACGGTTGAATTCGACAATCTCCCCAGCAGCATTCATGGCAACAATGCTATCGAGGGACGATTGCAATAATGCTTGGTTGAGAGATTCGCTACGGCGAAGCGAGTTCTGGATGCGAAGCTTTTCGGTGACATCTGTCGCCAGGACAATACAGGCGCTGCGTCCCTCCAAGTCCAGCCCATGCGTCATAATTTCGACGTCGATAAGGCTGCCATCTTTCTTCCGATGCCGCCACAAGCCACGATGTTCGAATGCCGCACCTGATTCGTCGAGCATTTTTCGCAACTCTGGCACATCCTCCTCGGGACGAATGTCCAAGATCGTCATCTGCATCAATTCCTCGCGGCTGTATCCATACTCGCAAACGCTCCGGTCGCTGGCAGCTAGATACTCAAGTGACTCGCGGTCATAGACAAATAGCGGCGCTGGAACGTGTTCCAACAGCGTCCGATATCGTCTCTCGCTCGCTTTCAGCTCAGTGCGGGCCTGATCCCGCGAGATCGCGATCCTTGCAAGTCCACAGGCGCATTCAACGCATTTCAATTCGTTCTCATCAGGTGAACCGACCTGTTCTCGCAATGCCACGAAGACCCCCTGCACCTTGCCATCGCTACCAACGATAGGTTCGGCCCAACCTGATTTCCATTCGCGACCGCTGGCGTGCAGGCGTCGCTCCACAGCCGATTCCGCTGTGTCCAAGTCGTTGATGACGACCCGTCGTCCTAATTGGACGGCCTGCCGAATCCAGTCGACCTGCTTGCCACGACGAGGAACATTGAGCGTCTGATCGAAGTCGTCTGGCAAATTGCGTTGCGAGCCGAATTCAAAACTGTCGCTCGTGGCGTCGTACAACAGTATCCCGAAATAAGTCACCGCAACTTCCTCAGTGACAAATCTCGCGATCAGTTCAGCCGTATCCGAGAATGTCGATTCGGAGGCGATCGATTCGAGAACTAAGTGGCCGCTGCGCAGCCACCGTTGCTCTTTGGCCAATTCCTTGGTCCTCTCAGTAATCCGGCGTTCCAAATCGTCATTGAGTTGCTGCAGTTTTTCTTCTGCTCGCCGTAGTTGCGTAACGTCTCTCGCCGAGGCAAACATTAATCCATCATGCTGCGGCGAACTGGTCCACGAGAGAATCCGCCACGAACCATCTTTGCATTGATAGCGATTGTCGAATGCTACAACCGACTCACCGTCTATCTGTCTGTTAACGACCTGTTCGGTGGTCTTCCGATCCTCAGGATGAACAAAATCGAGAAAGCGACGGCTGAGCAACTCCTTTTCGCTCCAGCCAAGGATACGACTGAACGCAGGATTGACACGTTTGAAGTAGCCGTCGATGCTGGCGACGCATAGAAGATCGACCGACAGCTTAAACAGTTGGTCACGTTCACTTTCGGCCTGTACTCGGTGACTTATGTCCTGCGCTGTTCCTAGAAAGCCGGTGACCGCGTCCGATGTGTCACGAATCGTTGAAACAACAAGCTGAACTGGAAAACGGGTGCCGTCTTTGCGAATGAATGTCCACTCTCGCGGCTCCTCGTTGTGGCTCATCACCTTCCTTGAGAACACCTGAAAATCAGCCGAGATTTCTTGGCCCAATTCCTGTGATAGTTCCGCCGCGCGCCGTACGATCTCGTCGTGGTCGTGCCAAAGTTCCGGAGTATGTCGTCCGACAACCTCCCCGGCGTTCCACCCCAGTTGTCGTTCGGCCGCCGCATTAAACATGCGTACAGTGCCGTCGAGATCGCAGGCAATCATCATTGCGCCCGCCGCGTCGAGTATTGCCGTTAAATCGGGAGTGAACGGCTTTTTCTTGGAAGGCATGCTTCTATTCTTGTTGAGTAAATCATTGTGCGGTCTGGTTTGAGCCAGCTCTTTCTCAATAGCAGCGAAGTCATAGTCGCAGGATTAGATCTTCAGCGTTGAGGTTGCTCCCCACCCGCAAAAAAAGCTAGGCTGTTCGTGAACTCGTATTCGTAGTATCGCCACCGTGAGTGAGTTGATGTGGATTCGTGAAGATGACGACTGCCCCGAAGCCTTCGCGTCCGTCTCTCAAGCCGCTTTCCGCGTGGCAGTCGAGCGCATTGACGCCAGCACGGATACAGGCATGAGTTGTCGACTTGGCGAACATTGAAGTCAACGGGTACTTTCCGGTATTCACTTTGCGAAGTTGGGGAAACTCGAAACAGCGTGGGCTCACAATTCGAGCTCTGTGGATCACCGATCAACACAGTCGCAAATATTAGCCAGCAATCGTAATGCCAATTCAGACAAAAGGCATTTGCGATGGGCTTCCATTTCCAGCGCATGAGGTTGAATCCCAGCATCCGTTAAGTTGCCATCCAGTCTCGACAAGAATCATATTGCTGGTTTGAGGATTCTATTCGACTCCGACTAAGTCGAAAGTTTTGGTGGCTCCTGGCGGTCCACCTTGAACCCGACTGGTGACATTCCTCCTGCTTCGATTTGCGATTTATTTTAGTTTCTTACTGCAAACATGCGTGTGCAAACAGGCATAAGCCGCACAACAGGCACATCATCATAACAAATGCTCCCGATCCATCTAGGGTTTCCGGATTGTCCGGAAAAGGAAGCCTATCGTTGAGAACACGATGAATCTGTTTTACACGGTGAGCAGGAGAGAGCTACCGATGAGTTCAATTACTTTATCATCAGCTGCAGGCGGTCCCACTGAGGTAGCCATCGACCAAAAGGCCTTACTGGCCCGGTGTAGTGGAAATCTACATTTCGCTGCGTCTCTTCTTTCCGAGTTAGAGCTCACTGGAGAACAATCGGTTCGAGAAATTGCTGAATTAGCCAACTCAGGCGACCATCAAGAGGTGGTCCGGGCCGCTCACGGCTTGAAGGGGGCGGCAGCCATAATGGCTGCAGAGCCTCTGCGAGCCGTAGCTGCGGCAATCGAAGAAGCTGGAGAATTTGAAACTCAAGATACTATTGCGTCCCTTGTCGCGAATTTGCAGCAGGAAATGGCAAGGTGTTTGGAATTCGCCCGGGATTTTCGCGAGCGGGTGATGGTATGATGCCAACCGAAGTTCAGGCAGTAGTGCGCAACATCGTCTACCTTGAAAATCTTTATCGGTGATCAACGCGATAGTTTGCTGCAGCCACCTTGCGAGAAAAGTCGTCTTTGACGGCGACAGTTCAGTGGGAACATTGCTTTTTCTCGCCGTCTAAGTCAAGATCGGGTGTTGGAGATGGCTGTTTGAATGGGGGCCGCCGTGGCAGCCAAGCGTGCGCTATCGCAACTTTGCTTACCGATCGGGCGGGCAATCGCCAAAGCGGTGCGTTTTATTGCTAGCAACCTCGTCTTATTGCTTTTGGAAATAACGCAGAAAAGATGCACGCAACTCCCTATTTAAATGTCGACAAAATTTGCTAGCTCACTCAATCACCAACAAGGCGTTGCTAAAGATGTCCCTCGAGAGATAGGCACGGTAACGTACCAAATCAGCCAAGAGTCCAGTGTGAGATCACCTGTGATCTGCATCTGACGGGGCAAATAATTGAGCGAGAGAAATAGCTGGGCGAGGCCCTCCTAACAGTAAACGTCGATTGTCGATCACTTGGCGTTGCAGTTCCATGTCTTCTGTATTTTAAAAGCACTTGGGGTGACCAGGAAACTTCGCGTAAAATGAATAAAGAGAGCCTTGCGGAAAAAGAGTTTAGTTGCGCCTTTTTGCACCAGGTTTTGGCTCCGTAGCAATCTAAGCTGAGCTATACTCACTGTAGGAGATTGTAATGAAAGTTCTAGTAGTCGAAGATGATGCGATCTCGAGGGAGGTTGTAGCTCACGTTCTTGCTAGTGCAGGATACGAAGTTGTCACTGCAAATGATGGGTGCGAAGCGATTCAATCCATTGACACGAACGGGGATTGTCAATTGGTGATTTCGGATCGTGACATGCCAGGAATGGATGGCATTGAGCTGTGTCGTGCGCTACGTGCAAGGAATACACGAGGCTATATCTATTTCATCATGTTGACCAAGTTAGATCAGCCGAATGATAAGATTAAAGGTTTGGCATCCGGGGCGGACGATTACATATCTAAGCCCTTTAATTCAGCCGAACTGTTGATGCGAGTAAACACTGGGCGAAGGATCATCGGTCTGGAAACGCGTGACATGGCGATCTTCATGTTGGCCAAGCTTGCAGAATCTCGTGACCCTGATACAGGAGAACATCTAGAGCGAGTTCGTAATTTTGCAAAAGTTCTTGCCACTCGGATGCGCGAAAGGCAACCTCGGCGACAAGAGCTAGATCAGTTATTCATTGACCTTATCTACGACACGAGCCCACTGCACGACATCGGGAAAGTTGCGATTCCCGACAGCATATTGTTGAAACCAGGCAAACTTACCGCTGCAGAATTTGAGATTATGAAGCAGCATACGATTGAAGGAGAGAAAACCCTCCAGGCGGCATTGGATGCGTACCCCAACGCACGTTTTTTGCAAATGGCAAGGGATATTGCCGTCTCACATCACGAGAAGTTCGATGGCACTGGATATCCATATGCCCTTTCTGGTCAAAAGATACCGCTGTCGGGACGGATCGTGGCGGTCGCGGATGTGTATGATGCGGTAACATCAAAACGTGTTTACAAAGAAGCGTCTTCGCACGAAGTAGCGAGGTCTCTCATTATCGAGGGCTCGGGGTATCATTTTGATCCAGAGGTTGTTGACGCATTCTTGGAGTCCGACCGCGAATTCCTGGCGATTAAGTCACGGTTCGCGGAATCGCCAGCAGAGCGATGCAGTTCGTTAGGCACTAAGGCTATTGGAGATCCGGCGAACTCAATCGCACTTCCGGCGAACTCGACGTAATGACATCAGAATAAAGTGGGTATTGAAATGGGTGGCACACAGATGCAATGTCGTGCAGTTGTTGTCGACGACGATTCAATTGCTAGGAAAATGATGGTCTTCGCGTTACAACAGGAGGGCTTTGTTTGCCATTCTGCTAGTGACGGGGAAGAAGCGTTGCAACTGCTTGAGGATCGAAGGTACGACCTCGTCGTGACGGACCTAATCATGCCGCACAAAAACGGTCACGCTCTCGTGGTTGAAATGCTTGGGCTTTCTGAACGGCCATTCATCGCTGTGCATACCTCGGTTGTAGTGCCCGCAATCACAAAGGACTTGGTGAATCGAGGTGTCGATGACATTGTTTTTAAACCTACCGACTACGCTGCCTTCGCAGCAAAAATGAAAGTCTTGGTTGAGAAACGTGTCAATCATCATCGGTTGGAACTGTCGGGGAAGGCCCTTGAGTCAAGCGATGATCTTGAGCGGAAAGCGGATCCGACTTTAGACGCTAACGCTGGCAGAACGAAGGAAATAGTCGGAATTGCTGGTGTGAATGAGTCGACCACAAGCGTTCCGCGATTAGACAAATCTTCAGCTGTGAAATCCCTGCAATCTACGGAAATTGAATTTCTACCCTTTTCGCATTTCGCTCTGGAAGCGTGTCGGGTCGCCTGTGAGGAAGACTCCGAAGCTGAAGATATTGCTGCAGCAATTGAGCAAGAACCGGCACTTACAGCTGCGCTTCTGCGATTAGGGAACAGCAGTCTTTACAATCGTACAGCCAGCAAAATTTTAAATCTAGAAGACATTATTGTTCGAGTGGGGCGACGCTCGATAGGGGAGTTAGCGCTAGCGTTAGATGCATGCGATGCATTGCGTGTAATGGGCATACCTTTCTTGGATGTAAAGCTTGCTTGGAAACGCAGTCTTGCGGCTCGAGTCGCTGCAAAACTTTTGATGTCTCAGAGAGTGGGTATGAGCACGCGTGCTGGAATCTCGCTAAGTTCAGCGATGCATCTTCTTGGCCGAATGATGCTTGCTAAAAAGTTTCCAGAAGAGATGGTCGCTTTAATCGAGCTCGCCAACCAGACCGGGGACGCATTGACAGAACTGGAACGACAGGCGTTTTCTGAGAGTCAGTCGGCAATGCTTGCGAGACTATTGTCAACTTGGAATATCCCGCAGGATATCATTGGTCCCTTGGAGCATCTCGATTCGAATTATAGCGAGTTGGTTTCGTTAAACCGCGTCGATCGAGACAATGCTGAATTAGTGAAAATCGCTGTATTAATTGGCTGGCTTGCCGTAGGGAAATGGGAACCATGGGACCTTGTAGAGATCCCACCATCAAGCGTATTTCGACATCACTGCAGCACTTCGCTACGGGAAATTGTCAATCGAACTCGCGATGGGCTTGCCGAAGCGTTGGCGGGATTAGGAGAAAAGTCGTCGCCCCAGGTCCGTGGCACAAAAGAGATAGCATGCAATTACCGCTGCGCCGGAGGAGCCGACATCGATTTTATCCGGGAGATTCTGCCCTCATTGGGGGTGGTCGCAGGACCTAGCGGTCGGAGTGACCCGACTGTTACCTTGGTTAACGGTCTCGATGCATCACCCGAACGAATAAACACGCTCATTCAAGCCAGGGAGCGAAATGAATGCGTGTTATTGACGGTGCCCGAGTTACAAAAAAGTCTGACAAGCGGGCCTGCCGTCGTGCTTTTTCCATGTACATTTGGCCGTCTGGCTAAATCCATACAAGCACTGAATGTTCAGAGAAGCGAGGCCAGAACTCACTGATTTGAAAACGTTAGGGGCGGTTCGTTTTCTAGTTTGACAGGCACCTTCATATTTCTTCAAAAAGTCGGGCAGAAATATAATTGTCTCGCTGTACAGAATATCGTGGCAGCATGATCCGCGTCTAGCAAAGTACTGGTGGGACTCTATGAGCGCCAACTAAGAATTTCCCGTTACGGAATCTGTGGTTGCAACGGAAAAGACAGTGAAAGGTCATCATTCGTCTTGATGCACCACGTGTTACTGGTCCTTGCAAAATGCACCGGTGAATGAGCGTTTTTTCATGTAAAGGAAACTCATGGACCGCAATCAAGACCAATCGCCCGAGTACATTCCGAACGAAAGATGGAAAGGGAAGGACCCCGATCTTGAGGCAAAGAACACAAGAGCTTTAGAAAACGCTAGAGCGTTAATACAGAGAGCAAAGGAGGATAGAGACCGATTGCCCCAAGTCGAACTTAAGCAACGAGCTATCGACTCCCTTGGCATTCGGGCGCAAGGGGTGCATGTTGCTCGGTTAGTAATTCGTCCGATGGCAAGAGATACCAGTGATGCCGAGCGCGAAAGTGGACTTGAAAAGGTGATCGTGATAATCCTGGAGTCTGCGAAAGCTACCCTGAAGTATCGTGGGATGCCGGCACATGGTCGGTTTATGCAGGATTTGCAGGAGGGTATGTAATTAGGCGAGTTATAATTTACCGAACTGGCCCATAAAGCATCAAAACTGAAATGGAGTTTAATCGAGGGGGAGTTAAATGATGCTCCCAATAATTGTGTTCCGGAAGATCCTAACCAATGGCTTACCGGAATGTGTCAATGCTTTTGAGACAACTTTCATTTAGTGTCTAAGTCCTGTGTGCTCAGGGGCCAGCCCCCGAACCCCCGAGTTTTTTTAGGCATGACTCGGGTGTTCAAAGTGTTTTGTTCGTTTATCGTTGAATTGTCCGGCGAAACAGACGTGAGCTCTGCGGAGACGCAACTCACTCAGGGATAGCCGGATCGAGGGTGCGTCAAAGACGTTTCTCAGATCTCCCCTGGGCAATTTGCACTCGGGAGATCGTTTTCGTGTCTTTCTTCTGCAAAGGATTTCCCTGGTTGAATGATCCAGGCTGCACTGGGCAATCGTGCTGGACTCCGTCGGCCTCTGCCAAGCGGACAAAATCTTCTCGTTGGGACATTCGATCAAACTCTTTCCAGCTCATGCTCGCTCCTGAAACGAGCGAGTATGATTACTGCAAAAAAGCGCCACCCATGTCTCCGGTCTGTAAAAGGAACCGTCCCTACTTCACTGTCCAAGCATGCCGGGGAAAAACAACAAGCGAAGGGATCAGAGTCTGGGTTCGGGTAACCGCCATTTTGGCGATTTCGTTAACGGCAGAAATTTATTGGATGAACTTGATGCCAATCGCTGCGAACTCGCGTTTGAACAGGCAGTTTGTGATGGCTGTCTAATTGATACTACGGAGTATCCCATGCTGCGCCGATCAGCTTTTGTACGAGGGCACTTCCTCGCGTGCTTGAGATCCCGGCATCGGTGATTTCCGCCGCGACACGATGGAAAGGTATCAGATCACTCTGGGGCTCGTCGCATGGATGCGGCGAAGGAGGTGTCTGAGTCGACCCTTGTCTCTTTTGCTGATGACGAGCGATGAAAAAGCGAACTGCCAGATTTGCGTTGTTCTTAGCTATTTTAGGCGGCCCCACCGCCATGGCCACTGACTTTGATGTCAGCAATCACAATGATTCCGGTTCTGGATCGCTGCGAGCGGCGATCGAAAGCTTGAACACCGCCGGTGCCGGTACTCATTCGATCAGCTTTGCTAGCGGCTTGGATCCCGTTGCCTTGGCGTCGAGCCTGCCGATGATCGTGGGGACCGATCAAACGATTGCGATCCATGGAGCTGGCAACACGGTCTCGGGGCAAAATACCGCTCGGCTGTTCTTCATTGCCGATGGGAATGTCACGATCGAAAACATGACGCTTAAGCAAGGGCTTGCCGACGGTGGTGATGGGGGCGTTGGACGAGGCGGGGGGGGAGGCGGCGCGGGTGCCGGCGGTGCCCTGTTCGTCAATACCGGTGCCAACGTCGTCATTCGTGGCGTAACGCTCGATAACAATGCCGCCACCGGAGGCGACGGGGGAGATGTAAACGACGTTTATGGTGGTGGAGGTGGAGGTGGATTCGGCGGTAACGGCGGATCTACATCAAGTTACGGCGGTGGCGGTGGCGGTGGGTTGGACGGCAATGGCGGCAACGTTGTCGGAGCAGATACTTACGGCGGCGGAGGTGGCGGCGGCATCAGCGGCAACGGCGGCGGCAGCGGCGGCGGGCCAGACTCTTACGGCGGGGGTGGCGGGGGAGGTGTTGGGAACGGAGCATCGACTGTAGACGACTCAGGAGGCGATGGCGATGGCGGCGCGGCCGGTGGTGCATTTGGCGACTCCGGTGCTGCAGGTGCCCCTGGCGGTGGCGGCGGAGGGTTTACAGGTGATGGAGGAGACGGAGACACTAATGGCGGCGGCGGTGGGTCGGGTTATGCCAGTGATTCGGCCGGCAACGGCGGCACCTACGGCGGGGGTGGCGGTGGCGGCTACGTCTCTTTGGGCGGGAATGGCGGTGAATTTGGCGGCGGCGGCGGCGGCGGCTACGCCTCAACGGGTGGAAACGGCGGTGACTTCGGCGGAGGGGCCGGCGCTGCCTACGGCGGTGCCAAAGGGAACGGCGGCTTTGGCGGCGGGGATGGAGGGACGGTACTCTACGGCGGCGAGGCCGGCGATGCGATGGGCGGTGCTATCTTCGTTCGTGCGGGAGGAACACTCTCGATTATCGATAGCATGCTGACGAGTAATAGCTTGACCGCAGGTAGCGGCGGGACAGGAACGTCAGGTAATGGAGCCAACGGCCAAACGATCGGGGCCGGCATATACCTGCACACCGGGGTGACCGCTGGCTACGAAATCAGCACCGGAACGACAACGCTTGCTGACGATATTGGCGGCAGCGGATCGTTGACCAAAACAGGCACCGGCGAACTGGTCCTATCGGGAACCAATACTTACACCGGAACCACGACTGTCAGTGCAGGACGCCTAGCCGTCAACGGTTCGCTGGCGGGCAATACCACCGTCAGCGCCGACGGCGAATTGGGCGGCAGCGGCACTATCACTGGCGACGTGATCAACAACGGCACGTTCGCCGCGGGGAACTCGATCGGGACGATGACCATTGGCGGAAATGCCAGCTTCAATTCGGGCAGTACCACCGAGGTTGAGATTCAACCCTCGGCCACTCCGGTCGCTGGCACCGACAATGACTTGATCACCGCTGACACAGCGACGATCAACGGCGGTGACGTCTCCGTTTTGGGAGCCGTGGGCAGCTACACCCACGGGGCGAAGTACACATTCCTGCAAGCGTCCAGTGGCGTGACCGGTGTGTTCGATTCGATCACCGACGATCTCGCCTTCTTTGATGCTGAACTGGGTTACGATGTGAACTCGGCGTTCTTTACGCTCGTTGCCAACAGCACCGACTATGCATCGGTGGGCGGTTCAGGCAATCGTCAAGCCGTCGGCTCCTACATCGACAAGAACTCTACCGGAGCAAGCGGCGATTTTGGCAGCGTCCTCGATGCGTTTAGCATGCTGACGACCGGTCAGGTGCAAAGCGGACTGAGCCAATTGAGCGGTGAGGTTTACGGCAGCCAGTCGCGAGTGGTGATCCAAGGAACCAACCAATTGATCGGCGCGATCGGGGGGCAATTGCGTTCGGGCATGTTCAGTGGTAGTGGTTCAGGCCGAGGCGGCTTTGCTAGTGCGATGCCGTCGTCAAGTCCCGCGGCATCCGCTTCGGGTTCCGGCGTGGCATTGGTCAGCTACGTCGATGCTTCGCAAAGTCCCTGTGACGCACTGATCGCACCGACCTGCCACGCCGCCTATAACTGGCGGGGCTGGATGACCGGTTATGGACTGGGCGGATCAGCCGAATCCGATGGTAACGCTGCAGGGATCAATTATGGGTTGGGCGGAACCACGTTTGGGATCGAGCGATCTCTCGGCAACAGCGCTCAACTCGGTTTCTTTGGCGGTTATGTTGGCTCGTCGGTTAGCGCCGACAACATGGACCAAACCGTACGAGCGAACGGAGGTAACTTTGGCAGCTATCTGACGCACACCGCAGGTCGCCATTACGGGATCGCGATGGGCGGTTTACAATTCGACGATTTCGACAGCGATCGTACGATCCGGGTCGGTGCACTCTCTCGCACCGCAACCGGCGAATCGGACGGATGGCAAGGGTTTGCTTATGGTGAACGCGGCTTGAACCTGCAATTGACTCGCTCGCATCAATGGCAACCTTTCGCGGGACTGCAATACGTTTACGCTCGTCAAAACGCGTTCACCGAAACGGGTGCGGGTGCGATGAATCTGGCAATGTCGGGCGTCGATACGCATTCGCTTCGCAGCAACCTGGGTAGCCGATTGCAGTGGCAATCTTGGACGTCACGACGCGGCTGGGCGATCACGCCAGAGGTTCGTGGCAGTTGGATGCATGAGTTCCTGGACACCACTTCGGTCGTCAACGCTCAATTCGCGGGCGTGGGCGGTGCGGGGTTTTCCGCCAATGGTTTGGACCTGGGCCGTGACTGGGCGATCGTTGGTGGCGGTTTTGCTGCGCGTCCAAGTGACCGCTGGGAATTGCGTGCCGATTACAACACTCAGTTCAACGACCGGCAAGTGCTCCACATCGGATCGGGCACTCTCAGCTACGTTTGGTAATCGCAATTACCTATCGTCGGCCATTTCTCACGCGTTGAGCCAGGTAGGGCCGGTTCCCACCGGCCCGGGCATTGGATGACCGGTGCGATCGGCGAGCTTCCGTCAGCGTGCTCAGTGAACGATCCTGCAGGACTTCGAGTTTCAGCGTGCGATGAAATCGCTCCAGCTTGAGAACTTGTGTCGTTTCCATTGTCGGAAACCACAGCCGACTTGGGAATATATAGCAGATGAAGTGATCGCGTTTTTGCGAGACCATTTACGACGCAAAACGCCAGCGTGGAAGCGTCTGAAGATCGTCCAGTGTGTAAAGCTGATTGTTGCTTATGGTTGCGGTTGCGTGGTGGGTCAGAAGCAGACGGATCACTGGCATGTAGCCTTTCGACGCGGCAATATGGAGTGGCGTATTGCCTTGATCGTCGGTTGCATCAGGATTTGTGTGATGGTCGAGCAAGATCCGAGCCATGAACTCGTATTTCTCTTTTACAACGTGGTGCAAAGCGGTGCAGCGACAGTTTCCCATTGTGTTGGGATCGACGCCGGCATCGAGAAAGTCTGTTAGAAAACCGATGTTGCCAGTTCGTGACGCCAAGTGGATCAGCCGATCCCCTCGTTTCCCAACTGCCCCATTCGGGTCGGCTCCTTCGCGGATAAGGCGTCTTGCCATGTCGTGACGTCCACGTCTCATTGCAATTTTTAGAACGCCTCTCCCGTTGAAACCTCGGGCAGTCGTTGTTACGCCGCGATTGACCGCTTCGTTGAATTCGTCGAGGCAACCGCTTTCGATGGCGGTGATGAGTTGGTATTCCGGCAGCATGCCGGGAAAACTGCCACAGCAAACGCATGAACGCAAGCAGTTTGTTTAGAGCGTCGCCGTGCATGAAGAAACTTGTTGCGCCTCGACGAAAGGTCGTGTAGCCTGAAATCGTAACAACGTGCAATCTCATGCACAGAAATACGACGGACATGATCTACGCTTTTCTCAATCAAAAAGGGGGTGTTGGCAAGACAACGCTTTCCATTCACACCGCCGCCGAGCTTTCGGGGCGGGGGCGGCGCGTGCTTTTGATCGACGCCGACCCGCAGGGAAGTTCACTGGCTTGGTCGAATTACCGCGAGAAAGCCGGTTTCACCGTCGTCGGGATGCCGAAGGCGACCATTCACAAAGAGATCGACCTGCTTGCTCAGGACTACGACGATGTGGTCATCGATGGGCCACCCCGTGTTACCGAACTGGCGCGTTCAATCATCCTCTCCGCTGACATCGTCGTCATTCCTGTCCAGCCCTCACCCATGGACGTTTGGGCTGCGGCTGAAACCGTTGACTTGGTAAGAGAAGCCCAAGTTTATAAACCCGAAATCAAATGCTGTCTTGCGATCAATCGCAAGATCACTAACACGGCAATTGGAAGGGATGTGCGGGATGCCTTAGCGGAACTAGAAGTACCTGTGCTAAAGAACGATATCGGCCAACGAGTCGCGTTCGCCGAAAGTGCGGCAAGCGGCTCGACGGTGCTAAATCAGAAGCTATCCAAGGCAGCGAGAGAAATCAAAAAGTTTGTCAACGAACTAAGGAGGTTGAAATGAGCAAACGAATTACGATGTCGGCCCGTGCAAAGCCGAAAGCAGAAATCGACAAGTGGGTCGATACACGAGATTCCGCTATCACATCCAAACCGGGCGTCAAACCAAAACGTTTGACCATCGACATTGACCCCGTGTTGCACACCGACTTGAAAATCAGCTGTGCGAAACGCGGCATCCAGATCGCGGATTTAGTCCGAACGCTTATCGAACGAGACTTGAGCGTCCATGAACAGGCCAGCACTGATCACTGAAACGTTAGCGTCGCTAAGAGACTGCGTGTCCCAAGCAACTCGCCTCGCTGTTGATCCCCGGTGCCGGCCGCCGGAGCATCGCCGGGCTGGTCCCTGCGGCGACAATTGAGTCCAGGCAATTGAGTCCAGGAACCTTTTCTTCTCCAGGAACCTTTTCTTCTCTGGTGAATGTTTGAAGATCAACGGGGCCATTCCCTCGGGTGGGGGTGCTTTGCGAGGCAAATGACCGAGGGCCAAAAATTGGCACTTAGAAATCTTTGAGGGCTCACCACCACCACATACGCCTCAATTCGACCCGAAAGCAGCAAAATTAGACTGCAGCAATCCGCGACGGTAGCTCTCCCCTTGAAGCGACGTCGTATGAACTGCAACTTTCCGTTACCGACGCAAGAAGCCGGTCTAAATACACCACAGGAAGCCCAGAACGCCACACTAGGAGACTTCACTGTGTCGATTGACAGAAACTACGTTTTTAACGCAGGGCTGCCACGTAGCGGTTCACGGGAATTGATTTTTCATTTCAAAGTCTTCGAGCTAATGCGATCAACCGAAGTCGCGGATGTCGTGATTCACAAGCTCGATGGGTAGCGGTCTTTTGTTCGCAATTTCTTTTTGAATGTTTTTGGCAATCGAAAACTGTGGCTACGAAGTGATTTCGCGTACGAGACAATGTCAACAATCAGGATAAAGTATATATGAGTAATCCCAAGGAAATTCTTTCGTTGCATCGCGATGTAATGATACGGACCTCGAAACGACGTCGATGCAATCGTTTTCGTTATGGTCTGCGTTCCGGTTATCTTGTCAGGGGGCAGAATTATTTTGCGACCGAAAGGGTGAATTCCGATTCCATATTTCGCGGCAAACGCATTTGCGTAGTCCACGGCAGTCCACGATTCAGAGTAGTCAAATTCCCGTCTGTAAATTCTGATCGCAGGGTGAAAAGTGCGTTCGGTTTTTGTTGTTGTTTCATCGCGAAGGACAAACGCCAAAACAGCAAATTGTCTCGTCGTAGTTCCGAATTGTTTAACAAATATTGATAAGACAGCTTCATCGTATAGACAATCATTGCCTTCCGCGTCAAAGTGTGTTTGGCACGTTGGTGATTCGAAGGTCTTCAAAATCGTTTCCTTCGAGACGAATTCATCCAGGTAGTCGTCACCGAAGTAGGGGGCAAATGCAGGTTTGTCACGCGCTGAATCACATCGTACATCGACGATTTCCAGATCGCGTATTTCGAATTGCCCGAGGGAGCCATCAGTTGTTTCTTGTATCAGCTGATGTGTTTCGTCTTTGTCAAGCATGACGTCGATAGTGTCGGCCCCGAACTGGAGATTCAGCGTTTCGAATTCCCGACCGACGGATTTTGAAAGCGTTTCCTGAATCTTGTCACGTTTGCGCTCGAATTCGTCTGGTGTCAGATTGAGCGTTATTAAAATTGAGACGGCGAGTTGTTTGTCACTCGAATAGTGTGATTCCAATTTCTCCTTGCATAGGCGAACCTCTTTTTGGGTGAAGTTCTTTGATTGCGAAGATTTAGAATCAAATTCGTCATGACAATCAAAGCAAAGAAATGCCAGATTGGATCTCGCAGCGTTCGTCCGATCTTTGTCAATGTGGGCGATTTGCCCCTTTTTCCTGGAGTAGTCGCTCTTGTAGTGTGCACAAAGACAACATCGCCGACGACAAGCCATCAGAAGCTTTGCTTCATCAGCCGGGCTAATTTTTTTCCGAGTGCCTGAACTCATTGTTGAAAATGGATGTGTGTGGTGGAAGACGACTAAGGTTCAGCGACATAACGACACGATTAACCGGGCCGTGGCCAACCAACGTTGATTTAAAAAGCAGCGAAGCCCGCGGCTCCCGTTGAACCGATTGTTCGCCTTTTTTTGGAGGCAGTCACACGTCTCGTGATTGAAAGGCACCGGCAGCGTATTCGTCAATCCACGAGCGAAGTGCGATACCGTTTTTCAATATCAAGCGAAGGAAATTATCGGGTTGTTTTTTCTCTTTGACAACTCCCGCGCTAAACCGCCCGGATGTAACGAGCATTAGCATCGGGAAATGCCGATTGGCATATAGACGGCTCCGTACACTATCGACTTTCACGACATCTTGGTGTTTTACTTCCACCGCTAACGTCGTTGGCTCGCCTGGCATTAATTCGCCTTTCGCGATCACATCGCGTCCGCCGTCAGCGCTTCGATTCGTGACCATGACACGCAACCCCTTTGCGCGAAGCAATTCGGCGACGATGTCTTCCAACTGTTGCCAGCTGAGTTGGTCAAATGATGCCTGCGTTGCCGCAAGTGTGGTGATAAGCTGTTTTGTTGTATCTACCAGTGCGATGTGTGGTGTGTTTTGTGGCGGGTACCAAAGGGCTGGAAGTAACAATGCTGCGGGATTATCGTGGCTGGAAATGGATCGCCTGCATTTTGCCACCATCTCGTCAAAAGGCACGTACCGTTCATGCCCATCACTCGTTTCGAACCGAAACATGTTCTCTTTTGAACCGTCGAAGCCTCGGTACAAATACCAAACTCCCGATGCGAGGTCACGGCACCATAATCCGAAGTGAGACTCCCACAGTTGGCGTGCTTGTGAGTCGAAAGCTTTTGAATTTAACGCTGTTTCAAGGGCGTCAATGGCCAAGGAACCGAATCGTGGCTCAACTCGCAGTTCATCGAAGCCAAGCGGGATGAAAAGCTGCGGATTCTCAGAGAGGAAGATGTCCAACGTGCTTAAGCCAGCAACACTCTTTGAAGTGCCACTTGCCGCGATCTCTTGCGGTGCCAATTGACGAACAATGTCCGCCATCGGGACTCTGGTGTGATCATTACCGTGTTCGGCCCACGAATTCACGATTAGCCGAACGGCTTTGGTCGACCGCTCATAAGCACTAAAGTGCTGTTCAAGTGTATCAATTTCTGAAGGTGTTAAAAACATGAACGAGCCAACACCGGTGTAGTGGGTAAACGTCTACATTCACCCGGTCGCGACGAGTGATTGTCCATTTGAAAACTCGCGACTTCGCGGCTCGGGCGCAACGTTTTGTTATCTGGCTTTTGGCGTGTCTTGCAAATTCCGGATCAGTGAGTTGCCGGCTTCCGATCTTGACCTGCTGAGAATTGGCCCGTTCGAGGGATATGCAAACGCTATAACGGAAGCGGATTCAAGTGGACCATCTGCCATGAAGTCACCGACTGGGGTTGAGGCAAAACACGATAGCCCGGAAGTAGCGGACAGCTCCGCTGGATCGTCTTTGTTGTAATCAAAAATCGCATCATTGACGACCATCTCTAAAGCAAACATGGAGAATGATAGTGACATGGTTTCAGCAAGCGGTTCCAGAGGGACGACAGGTGGGTCATCTATCTGTAAGTCTTGAGACATGACGCCCCAATTCGCAATCCCGTCTTCGTCGGTCAGCAATAGTAGCGCGTCATTCACGACGGATAGTTCTTGAGCAGTAATCCATGCATTTTGACCGTGGAAATCCCATTTCGACGAAAGTTGATACCACTCGCGAACAGCGGATGGGATCGCAAACGAGTGTCGCGAGAGTATCAAGTGGAGTTCCGCGTCGGACATGCCGCATCGTGAATCGAACGGTCCAGCCCAGTTGCGGATAAATGCGACCAGCGGACGCCAACGTTCGGTGTTCGGCAATCGGTCCCATTCGTCGGTCATGATGCCACGTAGGTGAGTTGCCAAATAACGATGTGGTTATTACCAGTTGGAGGGGTGATAAGCTGATTTCTGGGTTGTTAACGCCGGTTACATCTTCGGTAAGGTCGGTGACATTGCAGGACTTGTTGCCGGGTTGGGAGGGCTTATCGCCGGTTGCTCCAACCCCAATGATCATGAGGGAAGTCAGGCCCCAGGTCAAGCTGTTGTGACATAAACATTCATCCGAAGAACGCTTTAACATCGTCTATTCTGTGTTGTGAGATTTATTCAATATTGCTGTGATCATGACCAAGGGGCAAAAAATTGGCACTTGAATAATTTGGGGGCTCACCACCACGCTACTCCCCTAATTTGACACGGCAGCAGCGAAATTAGGCCGCAACAATCCGCAACAGTGGCTCTCCCCCTTGAAGCGACCGTCCATTGCACAGCAATTTTCCAGTAGCGACGGGGGTTGCGTGGTTGTCGCGTCAGCCGAATTACCTGCCTGCTAGATTTCAGCAAACTCACAAAAAGCCACGGGGTTAACGCCGCCAGTGTCGCAGTCGAAACCAATGGATGCAATTAGCCTTAGGGAGTAATTCAGCCTAGCCGCCGCGATTGAGATCGATTTCACGATGGGCGAATTCGGCGTCTCTGGTTCGTCGGCATTTGCAGTCATAAAGGAGTCTCCACCGCAAAGCATTCAACCAACGGAGCCGCAAAGGTAAACAGAAGCTTCAAGCAACGCATAGGTTCTCACTGCTCTGGATACTGCAAATAACGAATTGCATAAACGGGCGGTGAAGTTACGTGTTGATTTCAGGTTCCGCCGAGTTCGCCGCTCTGGTTCACGCAATTGTCATCTATCATTTTGAATGCTTTGCCACCAATTGAGTAACACACCACGAGTAATGTAATGGAAACCATGTAAGTTTATCCGTGTATCTTTTGGCATCCACGTACCACCGCGAGAATGAGACGCGAGACCAGTCATGGGAACGTCTGAAAGCGACGAGTCCGCAGCAATTTTGAATGGGGCCTCGAACATCGGTGCCGGAAATGGCAATCCGGCGTGCAGAGAGCGTGATCGATATTCGTATACGGTATTCAAGACTTTTTTGAGTGAGGTTTTGGACCACTTTACGCGCATCCATTCTTGTTCGGGCCGGTTCTCGGGTTCGTCAGGCATGAAACACATTGTGAAGTCGATGAACTTCTTCGTCGCACCAAACGTGTGCGAGATCATGTCGGCCACTTGGTTCACTAGTTGAGTGCCGCCGTGTTGTTCAAGCAAAGATGCAAGATCGGGCTTTGAATCTCGGAGACGTTCGTCGGCAGTTGATTCTGTTGTGTAGACGTCGTTGGCTGCGGTCTCAAGTGCTGAAACAAGCATTAACCACGCGAGGTTCGGTTCGGATTCCGCAACCCACAAGGCATCTTGATATGACTTGCAGGCACGGATCAGATTAACGTATCGGTCGGGGGCGATCAGAGGAACGGACTTCAGGATCTCTAATGGATCCATTGAGTGGGTGCCCGTCACAGACGGTAACACAAGATGGTTGCGTCGAACGCGAATGACAGGTCGCGGCTCATCGTTCCATGCGCAGGGACGCCCATACGGATCCTGGCCCGGTTCAAACCGACGTGTCTCGCCGCCAGCGCGGACGCGAATACCAAGAGCAAGGGAAGCGAGAGCCGCAATTTCGTCTACGAGCGTGCCGCCGTGGTACAACGACTCATCTGTCTTCGACATGTCTGGGAGGCAATTACCCAAATAGTAAACGGCTCGCAAGACGATTGGGGCGTTAACAACGCCCGGACCGTTGGAAATTGGCACAGCATTCAGAAAGCTATATGGTCCCAAGCCTTCGTTGACTTCGCCGGTGAGATGTGCGTCGGAGAAGAGAGGGTATTCGTAGATCGGGGTTTTCGTTTCGTCTGTTGAGACGCGTAGCCAGTTAAGTTGCGATAGCAATGCCCGCGGTTCGGTATCCGAGAGGGCGACTGGAATGTCAGTTGTATTGGCCATTCGAGGAGTTGTTTGTTGGCTAATTACCGCGTTCACCGGGCTGCGGCGAACGACATTGATTTCAAAAACCGCACGACCCGCGGCTCAATGTGCAACGCATTGTTACACGACGGCTACCATTATGATGTTTCCCAGTTTTTGAAGTCGAGAAATTCACCCAACCAATCTTCACAACCCCCAAGGAAGAGTGTGGCAAAGTTTGCGTCGTTACCAACCTCGCTTAGGCTGATTTCGTGAACTTTAGTGAGCGTTGGCAGATCATCTGAAGCAGTTGGAAACCGAAACGCCTGCGCGTCGTAGTCAACCTCAGCAAAGTTCTTGATAATCTCGTCCAGACGACGAAATTCAACGGGATCGGATTTTCCCGGTTCCGCACGGCGAAGAAAACCCTTCGAGAGCGTCCATAGGTCAAGAATCTTGTGGTGCTTTGGAGCATTCACAGGTTCATCGAATAACTGGCGGCTTAAGCAAATTACTGATTTCAGTTGTAGTTCAATGGTGTGCCGGAAGAGGTAACAGATCGGGAACACGAGCAAGTCGCGATCGGCACCAGACTCTTTTGTTTGTGCGAGCAGATTATTTGCGGCAAGGTAGTAACCATACATGTACGCCTTTGACGGATCTCGGCCAAGGTGAAGACGAGCATTCGATAAGCACTGAACTGGGGTGAATGGTGACGGCGATTTCGTGATTGTTTTGCTCATGCAATTCAGACAGTTGAGTTCGCGAAGGGTTCACTTTAGTCGGATAACGTTGGTGTTCACACGGCGGCGACCCAAGCCATTGAAACCAAAATCGACGTCGCCGCCGCTCGTATGCGACACGCTGGTTATCCCGTCAGATTTTCAAGTGTGGAGTTACAAAAGACTGGACGTTCTCGATTGCGTCATGAACCCTCTTCGTATAGTCATCCTTTTCAGGCCTGTCGCTGACCTCAAACACTATGCGGTCAATCTCGTTGACTTTGTCTGGTTCAAACGGCGGTGGACGTTTTGAACGCAATTGGAGATGTTGACTTAGTGCGATTCGCAGGTCGGCGACACATTTCTGCAGTGGTTCAAGCTGCTCTTTCGCGCCCGCACCCCAGATCACTTCCGCCTCGATCAATTCCAACTTTAGGTCGAGCATTGCGTCGGATATTGCGCGCCATCGTGCATTGTATACAGCGGTACTAGAATCGAAGTGGGGGATGTTTTTCGCAGTATCATTGGGGTACTGATCTCGTACTGCTTCATCAATTTCGGCATTACTCATGAATGGGTTCCTGACAGTGCGTATACCCTCCCGCACTTTGAGCGCAGCCTTCATGAGGCGTCGAGCCAGGTCGTATTCAGTATTGCCACGAAGCTGCTTCCGCCACGCGTTCAAGCCCCGGATTGCAATGAAGACGCCAACCACAGACGCAACCGAGACCGTGAAATCACGAGTCGCTTCCGCCGTTATTGCCCAGTCAATGGTTTGCCAACAGTCAACGAATGCTTGCTGCATCTGAGCTCTTGTGTGGGGGGAATTGCTGACGGTTGGTGGGGTGAAAAGCTGGATTCTGGGTTGTTATCGCCGGTTGCTCCAACCCCAATGATCATGGGGGAAGCCAGGCCCCAGGTCAAGCTGTTGTGACATAAATTTTCATGCTAAGAACGCATGAAGATCGTCGATGCCGTGTTGAGAAATTTATCCAATATTTCTGTGATCACTTAGATTGGGCTCGAAGAGATTTGTGGTGGTAGAGGGCTTAGAGAATAAATGGAAGAAAACAGGATCACATCATTGCGTAATGTGATTACACCGTGTCATGCTCAGATCTTGCCGGGATTCAAGTATCAACGGGGCCTTCTCCTTGGGCGGGGTGTGTTGCGAGCCAGATGACCGAGGGCAAAAAGTCTGGCACTCAAAACTTTTTTGGGGCTCACTAACACCACGCTACGCCCTTAATTTGACACGACAGCAGCAAAAGCAGTTGCAGTAACCTGCGTCTGTAGCCTCTCCCCTTGAAGCGACCGTCGTTTGAGCAGCAACTTTCCGTTGCCGATGCAAGAAGTCGGTCTAAGTACACCGCATGAAGCCTAGACTGCCGCCCTAGGAGACTTCACTGTGTCGACTGACCGAACTACGCTTTTAACGCAGGGCTACAGAAACGAAAAACGTCTCGCCGTAGGGCGTCTTGTCCTCGAGGATCTCTTCCAAGAGCTCGGGCGTCTCCTTTAGGTGAGCATATTCTTCCCGAAGTTTCGCTCGCTTGAGATCGAATTCGTCAGATAGTTGCTTCAGGAACAGCATCCCGAAAATGAATTCTTTGAACTCTGACGCATCCATCTTGCCGCGCAGAATTTCGGCGGACTTAAAGAGAAACGATTCAAGATGGCTGAGAGTGATTTTGTCTTGATTCACTGCATTACCATATGTCATCGCGGGATTCATTCACGCTTCACAAGCGTTAGTTCGCTATTTCGCTATCGATGTCTCTTGCTTCAACCACTCGCCAATCGTCAGTACTTCATTTTGCTGCGTCTGCGTGGCATCGCCAACATTGTTTGAGCGTGCTCTGCCCTCTCAAGCAAGCAGTCCCCGAGAGGGAGCATTGTCGGCGTTGCTAACAGTTGTTGTCAATTAGAGGCCGGCTCCACCGCGTTCAGTACTTCAGCGACGGACTCGTGCTCGGACGCGAGGTCTAGACCTTTGCTGGATTGACGTGACTCGGTTCAGGATTGAGCGTTTCGCCTTTGGAGCGTGAAGATATTGTTTCGGTGAATTGTTAGTGTTCCAATCGGACTCGGGATGCTCTTCGGACTTCCCTTTGCTGCGTTAGAATCGCCCGGCGTTGCGAAGCTTGGGGTGAGCGTTGACCGTGGGGCGGCCCAGAGAGCATCCAGAGCTGTAGGTCGTGCAAACCGTTAGGCATTAATTGAGTTTCCGCGCCCTCGTTTCGAGCGGATAACGCCCTATAGACGGCGACTTGTCTTTTTAAGCCAAAGCGTCTAAGAATAAACGTGCCCATATGTGGGTGTTTCTACCGCTGACAAGCGGTTGGTTGTTTCTAAAAGAGGTTACGACAATGAAGTTTGATTTGGAGGCTCTTGCTGCGCCAATTGCCGCGCAGCGGGAAGAGGTGATCGAAGCGTATAAAACGCTTGAAGCGGAGTGGGCAGTTATCTCTGCCAAGTTAAAAAAGCTGGCAATCCCGTGCAAGATTTCAATATGTATCGATCAGTACAATCCTGGCGATGATGATGGCCTTTATTTGGAATGGCGACGATATAAAGGCGAGAAGCAGTTCTGCCTTACAGGCTTCCACCGAGAATTTGAACGTTACGGCGACGACCTTAACGTTCGCGATATAGAGGATATCACGCCATACTCTCAATGGTCAGCAGAACAAAAGCTCGACAACCTTCACTATGTCAAGAAACTGCTCGAATGCGCACCAAAGCAAATTGAGCGTTTTGTGAAGAGGGCAAAAGCAAATGGCTAGTCCCAGGCTCCCACAATGGGTCCTGGTACTGTGCGTTTTGCTTCCGCTGGTTGCTTTAATAGCCGCGATCATCGTTAATCCGATGGCGGCGCCGTTCGCATGCTTCCTCTGCTGCAAGACGAGCCCGTTCTTGCGATAGGACCGATCCCAGGTGTCAGGCCAAAACCTGGGCGACAACTGTCTGGTCGACCTCATCCTCTCTTGGTATGGGGCCGACCACTCGAAACTTCGTTATGTGGCCATCCCCTCTGATTTTGAATACGTCGCCGGGAAGGAACTCGAAATCCGACTCAAGATCGTAGGATAACGGGAGGTGAGGGTAACTTGCGTGGCGTTGGATGCGGGCTCGAATTTTCATGTGGTCCTTCGACTCTGATGACGGAGAAACGTTCATCGTTAAGGCGCAAAGGTCCGGTTGCAACGGAAAAAACTGAAGTTTTCAGAATAAGGTTGCTTGCAATCAGTCAGGCAGAAACAGTCGCGTTGCGACGAGAAACTAGGAGGTTCGCACCCTGCGGACTCCTGAATTGCTTTCTTCATGAGAGCCAGTTGCCTTGAGGCTACGAGGTTTAGGGCCCTTCAACGCGATTTATCAGTTTCTGCTCGGCTTTGTGTCCGCGTGTTTTTTTGCACTATGTGCACTTATCTGGAGTCGACAGAGACGATTTTAGGCGATGATTTTACAGGCGTACAAGCTATCTTCGCGTCTGTCCCCCGCAAGAGATGCCGGGGAAACAAGAAATTGGTGCTCGAACGAGCCTTCAATCGTTAGGTGTGCCACTGAGACGATCGGTCGCGATGCTGACGTGAAAGCGGGGGTACTCTCGAGTTTACCAAAAAAGATTCGGGGAGTATTTTCGGTATTTGGGGGTCAGAAACGGGGTCAGCGGCAAAACGAAAAAACCCCGTAAAACGCTAGTTTACGGGGTTTCCGGTGATGGGCAATACAGAACTCGAATCTGTGACCTCCACGATGTCAACGTGGCGCTCTAACCAACTGAGCTAATTGCCCGATTTTTTTTAAAATTCGACAGCGATCGGTCCGCTGCCATGGGATTCTGTTTCGGTTTCCCGAGTCCCGGTTCTTTAACAAACTCGGCCCTCAAAAAACGCCATCCAAAATCGTTGCGGTAGTCTGTGCCGATCATGCCGATTCGTCAAGTAGATCTTCACACTTCTTTTTTTTCACCCTCCCAGTTTTTTTTGCCCTCCTCGTGCGGATCCGGCAAATCATCAAAAAGCCACTCTGAACCGCAAAATGACTCCCACTTGGCCCCTCTGGCTCGCGCCGCGGACGCTGCAGACCGCTTTCGGGGTACTCTTCCTTGGCAAAATAGGGATTTCACACGTTTCACTGTTGACGCTCACCACCGATGATATGGATACTTTTGAGGTGAGATTTGGGCTTGACGTCGTTCTACATTGCCACCAGGGCATGTTGGACCGGCGGCGGAGACTCACCACCCAAAGAGTCCCCCGCTACCGTCGGCCTAGTTAAACGATGACCTACAGTTAGTTGCGTGGGTGTCCATCGGAAGCAAAGTGGTTTTGTTTCCTGGAACACCTTCCCTACTGCGAACGCGGCCGGTTATTTCTGGCCTGATCGCGGTTTTCCTTCCAAGTTGAGCCGGAATGCCCTCCGGCCGGAGCAGAATTTATTAGTGGCGTTGGCACGAAAAAGCACTCAGCAGGATCCTCGCGATACCATTCGTATTAACAATCAGATTCGAATCAGCCCGATTCGAGTTGTCAGCGAAGAGGGGGAGCAGCTAGGGATTATCCCGACCGAGCAGGCCCTTGAACGTGCTCGCGATGCGGGCCTGGATCTTGTCGAAGTCGCTCCGAACGAGCGACCCCCGGTTTGCCGAATCATGGATTACGGCAAATACAAATACGACAAGAACAAAAAACTTCACAACAGTCACGCACGGACAAAGACCAAAGAAATTCGTCTTCGCCCGAAAACGGGCGACGAAGACATCCGCACCAAAATCCGGCAAGCGGAAAAATTTCTCGAACACAAGGACAAAGTCCAAATCAGTGTTCTGTTCCGCGGTCGTGAAATGGCCCACATCGAAGAAGGCCGCAAGGTCATGGCGATGGTCGTCGAAATGTTGAGCGAAGTGGGCAAGGTGGAAACGCCACCACAGCAACATGGTCGTCGCATGATCTGTATGATCGCGCCGAAGTAAACTTCGCTTGATCGTACCACGGTTGTTTTCCTAGCGGTGCGGCGCAAGCCGCCCGACTAAAGAATGGGCGACGCACCGATCGCGACTGCTTGATGCCCGCGTCACGTTACCCGTGGTCCCTCGCTCACGCGTCGAGTTGCGATGGTGATTGCTTAGCGGCCTTGGGAATCACGGCCGCGTAGCGAAGAGGTTTTTTAAAGCCGGCCGCTCTCTGACGCTTCGTCGCTTACGAGAATATTGATGATGGCTTCCGCGAGATGCGATTGGAAGCCAGAAAGGTGAAAGAGTCGGCGTGCCAAAAATCTCTGTGGATCAAATCTGCCAGCGACTCGCCGAGATCGCGCCGCTGCGTCTTGCCGAGTCTTGGGACAATGTTGGATTGCTGGTCGGCGATCGCAACCTCGGCGTCTCGCGAGTGATGACGTGTTTGACGATCACTCCCGCAGTCGTGCAGGAAGCGGTCGACGAAGACGTCGATCTGCTGGTCGCACATCACCCGCTTCCCTTCAAGCCACTATCTCGTCTGACCTCGGACACGATTGCCGGTTCGATGCTGCTGCGTTTGGTCGAAGCGCGAGTCGCCGTCTATAGCGCCCACACCGCGTTTGATTCTGCCGCCAGCGGCATCAATCAGTTGTGGGCCGATCGATTGGGAGTCGCAGAGACGCAGGCGTTGATTCCTTTCGAAGCGGCCGCTGAAAAAATCGCCGACTTGGGCAGCGGTCGGTTTGGGAATCTGGGGCAGGCGGTTGCACTAGACGAGCTTGCTCTTGCGGCGGCCAAAGTGGTCGATGCGACGCATGTCCGCCGCGTGGGCGCGGCGGACCAACCCGTTCGCCGAGTCGCGTTTGCTTGCGGAAGTGGCGGCAGTTTCCTGGCGGCGGCAAAACGCAAAGGCTGTGACGCTCTGGTCACAGGCGAGGCCACCTTTCACACCTGCTTGGAAGCCGAGTCGCTGCAAGTCGGTTTGGTGTTGCTGGGGCACTACTGGAGTGAGCGGTTCGCGATGGAGTGGTTGGCTCAGCAACTGTCAGAGAGTCTTGCGGAGCTGACAATTTGGCCGAGTCGGCTCGAGTCGGACCCGATCCAAATCGTGGCCGGCTGAGTCGAGGCCCGAATTCATCGCTTGTTTTTCTAGCGTTTTTTCTAGCTGCCCGGTAAATCTCGAACGTTTTACTCACTGCAGTCGGGCGGGCTCCGTGCCGCACCGCTACCAAAGTCGATGGCATTGGGCTCGCGGCTCGCCGTTACCAAGGAGCTGGCATGGATCTTCCGCCCGTCACGCAACTCCTTGACGATAATTTCTGGCCCGTTAGTGAGATTGGAAACATTGACCGCCATCTAAATACGCCTAGAATGCCCTGGATCGGGAACAGGAATTGCTCGACTGGGCGATGAGCGAGTTAGCACGCAGAACGCGGTTTTTCTCCGTCTTCGGTTGGATTGTTGGCAGGATCGAGTTTGGCGGGGCAGCGTCGTGATCGCTCATTTCAAAGAGAATTCAAAGAAAGAAGCATAAAATAATGACAAAACGCGAACGATGGTTAGTCGCCATTCCTGTCTATAACGAAGTCGATACGGTCAACGACATCCTGGATCAGGTCGCCCATTACGCCTCGGATGTGTTGGTGGTCGATGACGGATCGAGTGACGGAACGGCCGAGGTGCTGGAGGGCCGAGCGGACGTGAACGTGGTCCGTCATGCCGAGAACCAAGGCTATGGCGCGGCGCTTCGCAGTGCGTTTACTTACACGATCGATCACGGCTTTGACGGCGTGGTCACGCTCGATTGCGACGGCCAGCATCAACCCAAGCGGATTCCGCGGTTCATCGAAGCGGCGGCCGCTGCGGACATTGTTTCGGGCAGTCGCTATTTGAAGCAGTACGAAGGGGACGACGCCCCGCCGCCCGAGCGGATGTTTATTAACCGGCGGATCACCAGCGAACTGAATCAACGTCTCGGCTTCAATTTGACCGACGCGTTTTGCGGATTTAAGGCGTATCGGACTTCGGCCATTCGCCAGCTACGGATCACCGACAACGGGTACGCGATGCCGTTGCAGTTGTGGGTCGAGGCGGCAGCGGCGGGGTTGCAAGTGATCGAAATTCCGGTTCCCTTGATCTACTTGGATCTGAGTCGCTCGTTTGGCGGTTCGCTAGATCATGCTGAAACGCGTTTGAACTATTACAACCAAGTGCTCGACGACGCGATTCGTGTCGTTCAGGCCGAAGGGAAAACGATTGGTAAAGCGAAATCGGTTTGCGGACATAGTGCTGGCTAGGTGACGGATTGAAAACGTTTCAGGAATTTCGGCACTATCGTGCTCCCAAATCGCATGGCGAATCGTTTACCGATCCGAACATCGGAGACGTCGGGGATCAGCTGCGCGGCAATCTCGAGTTGCTCTCACAGCATGACCCGTGGTGGCAGAAACTTCGCCGTGACGCTCGCCAGCAAATGATCAGCGATGCGATCCGTTACACGTCGACGTACCGCGATGTGGACGTGATGGCGAGTCGTCGTGAGCGTCCGATTTTGATGGCGGGACACCAACCGTCGCTGTTTCACCCCGGTGTGTGGTTCAAGAACTTTACGCTCAGTCATCTGGCGGAACAGCAACAAGCACTTGCGATCAATCTGGTCATCGATAATGACGCCGCCTCGGGCAGTTCGATTCGAGTGCCGACGATCGATCGAGACACGGGGGGCTACGTCTACAGCACGGTTCGCTACGACCGATTTGGTGGCGGCGTGCCGTATGAGCAGACGGTGATTAGTGACCGCGAGCGTTTCGATCATTTTGACGAAGACGTGCGAAAGACGGTGATGCCGATTGTTGCTGATCCGTTGATCAATCGCTTGTGGGTGCATGCTCGCAACGCGGTCGAGCGATGCGGGATCGCCGGCTGTGCGCTCGCTCAAGCACGTCATGCGCTGGAAGGTGAGATTGGGTTAGATACACTCGAGTTGCCCCTTGGGGTGCTCTGTCGAAGCCGGATGTTCGCCGAGTTTCTGTTGTTGATCCTGAGTGATCTTTCGCGTTTCCAGGACGCATATAACACCGAGGCCGATTTTTATCGCAAGGCTCATGGCATCCGCAGCAACTCGCATCCGGTTCCCAATTTGGATAGCGACGACGGCTGGTTAGAGGCTCCGATTTGGATCTACAGTGACGCGCTGCCTCAGCGACGAGCCGGATGGGTCAAGGTTACCGAAAAGTCGATGGTCATCAGTGACCGCAACGGACAAGAATGCCGGATAGCGTTGGGGGCACCCGACATGGCGGAAACGCTGGCCAGTTCGATTGGTCCGCATTTCAAAATTCGGCCGCGTGCGTTATTGACGACCATGTACGCACGGCTGGTGCTCAGCGATTTGTTTCTGCACGGGATCGGTGGCGGTAAGTATGACCAGCTGGGGGACCGGATTGCCGAGCGTTTCTTTGGGATCACGCCACCGGAGTTCATGGTGGTGTCGGCGACGGTTCAGTTGCCGGGGCCCTCGCCAAGCGAAACCGATTCCGAGATCACCAGGATAAAGCGAGCGATTCGCGACACACGCTTTCAGCCAGAGAAGGTGGCGGAGCCGGGTGAGTTGGATGCGTCGTTGGTTGCGCGAAAGCGGGAGATGTTGGACCACGTGCCGGGGCTGAACGAAAAGCCGGACTGGCATCAACAGCTCGACTCGATCAACGAACAATTGTCGGCGTCGCTTCGCGAGAAGCGTTCGCAGTTAGAGGCCGAACTGGCCGCGTTGATGCGAGAGCGAGCTTCGCTGGCGGTGCTGAAAAGTCGCGAGCATCCGTTTTGCATCTTTCCGATGCAGGATTTGATCGAGACGTTTGGGCAGCTAATTCGTCGCAGCGAGGCGGGCAAGGGAGCGGTCGCGAAGAGGACGCGTTCTTCTTAGGAGAGCCAAGTCCACAGACTGCCAACTTTTAGCCAATGAGGTGAGGCATTTTTGTAGCTACCTTCGCCAGAAGGTGGTGAATCGTACTGGACGCCAACATCCACGCTCTGGTGAGCGTAGCTACGAAGCGAAATCGTTGTTGCTTCGTTTAATCAGGGCGATCGCGGTGGCGGCTAAAGGGATTCCCCCCGCTAATTGCTGACTCGCATTTCAGCGACTGCCGACCAGGATTTGTCCAACGACAAGCCAAACGGCGGTAAAGGTGATGCCTAAAGCGGCATGAAGGGTATCGACATTCATCGGTTGCGAGCCTTTTCTCTAGAAGGTGAACGGACATGACATGGCCCGTTCCCTGGCCCGCACTCGTTCGGCAACTGATCTTCAGTCGCTAATCGAATGCTTGTGTAGCAGCGCTTTTCCCGGCGCTATGGTTGTTATCGGCTTTGCGTTACACCAAAATTGCAAAAAAAGGTTCCGGGCGGACAGAGTGCCCAGGCCTCATAAGTTCGCAGCCATCACAATAATTCACAGTCGACACGTTTCGGCGATTGCAAAGGGTTTGTTTCAAGCGATGACGATTAATTACTGGTTGATGAAGTCCGAACCGACGACCTTTTCGATCGACGACTTGGCGGCCCAGCCCGATCAAACGACGTGTTGGGAAGGGGTTCGCAACTATCAAGCAAGAAATATGTTGCGAGACGATATCCAGGTCGGCGACCGAGTGTTGTTCTATCACTCGGCGTGCAAGGTGCCTGCGGTGGTGGGGACGGCCGTGGTCAGTAAGAGTGGTTATCCGGATCCGTTTCAGTTTGATCGCAAGAGTAATTACTTTGATGAAAAATCCGATCCCGAAAATCCTCGCTGGTATTTGGTCGACATCAAGCTAGAGAGAAAATTCGATCGTCCAGTCACATTGGCAGAATTGCGAGAGCGAGCAGGACTGAAGGGGATGGTGCTGCTACAAAAGGGCAGCCGGCTGAGTGTCCAGCCGGTGAAAAAAAAAGAGTTCGAGACGATCGAGAAACTGGCGAGTAAACCGGCGTAACAAACTAGACGGCACATCAAAACGGGGCCGACCCGGTGAGTCTGATTTTGCTGGTTTTAGGGGACTTGCACGCTCGCGGTTTGGATCCGATACTTTTGCGAATCCCAAGTCCGGTGGCGAGCGATGTTTTGCAATTAAAAACAGTGTTTTCGTTAAGGGGACTTGGCGAAATGTGCGATATTGAGCACATTAGTAGTGAGCAGCCGAAGTGGCGGAATTGGCAGACGCGCTGGATTCAAAATCCAGTTGGAGCAATCCAGTGAGGGTTCGAGTCCCTCCTTCGGTACTGAAAATAAGACAAAGGACATCGAGCTTTAAGCTTGATGTCCTTTTTTTGTTGGGTCAGGCTCGCACCCCTTTCTGATCCCACCTCCTCCTCTTTTGGGGATCGCTTTGGTCTCGTCACGCTTTGGCCTCGTCACGGCGATTCGCTCGCAAACTTACTGGCGTGCGAAACACTAGCTCTGAAGCGGTCAACTTGTTTTCCCACCGCAAGAAATCGCATTCACCAGGGGCAAGACGCGATGGTGTCGGGTTTGCATTTGGGCCTCTGGTATCGGAGGGCGTGATATATTCGGGGGCGAGTCTCGGTCCTAGAATTGACTCGTGCCGATGTTCACCCATCGATTGAGGCCCGGGACCTTCTTCCGCCCCCACCAAGAACAAGAAAGATTGATTTATCCACCACGAGACGATCGGTCATGTCACGTCGAAAAAATAAAGCGAAAAAAAGCAAATCGAAGATGCGTCGCAAGCAGCGACCTGCGGGGCGTGCGGATGGAATTGGCAACGCGATTCCACCGCTTGGTCGTGATGAATTACTCGAGGCGGGCGTTCCGCCTGAATTGATCGAGCTGGTGATGATCGCGCAGCAAGCTGCGCTGGAAGGTGACACAACGCTCATGGAAGAAACCATGGGACTGTTGGATGCGATTGCCGGCAAACCTTTTGACGAGGCGAGATCTCCCGAAGATGCGTTCCCGCTTTCATCCCCCGAGGCGGCTGAAGTGTTGTATGCGTCGGAATGCGAAGATGGCACAGAGTCAGGGTACGAGGCGGCAGCAAAGCAAGCTCTAAAGATCGATCCCAAGTCGGTCGAGGCGCATGTCATGCTGGGGGACTTTGCCGACACCGAAGAGGATCGCGTCCAGTGGTATCGCCGGGCATGCGAGGCGGCGAAATCGAAGCCGCCACAGCAGGTGCGAACCGCGATGCCGATCATGCGAGCTCGAATGGGGAGCCGGTTGCTCGATGATTCTCGATTGTCCGATGCTGCCGACGTCCTGTTTCCAGGTTTGGACGAAGATCCGTCGGATCCGATTGGCTTGCGATTCTTGCTGCTTGATTTGTGTTTCCGGCTGCGTTGGTACGAAGAACTCGGTACGCTTTTGGATCGTTTTTCGAAAGATAATTTGGCACCCCTGCTGTTTGCGCGGCCCATCTATCTTTTTCAATCCGAAGGGGACTCGTCCAAAGCGCGCGAATTGCTCAAAGCGGCACATCAAGCGAAGCCAGAGGTGGCTCGCTATCTAGCGGGACTCGAGCTGCCGCCTGCGTTAAGGACCGAGTATCCTGTGGTCGCGGATGAGGAGGAAGAGGCGGCCATGACGGCGGGGTATTTGCTGCCGGGGGTTCGCACCGTCGAAGGCACCGCACGCTGGATTCGTGAGACTCTCGATTTGAAGTTTTCACATCCGGGTTCCTCCTCGAGTGAGGCTGACGGTGATCAAGGCGGAGTAGGAGATCTGGACCAAGCCTTGGAACTGCCTCAAGGCCAAATGACGTGGCAGTATCATCTGCATCGATGCCAAGATGGCGCCTATCTCGGGGTGCTGCTCGAAGATTTGTCGCCCATCTCGACGGTTCGGTTTGCCAATCGCCCCAAAGCAAAAGAGCTTCGTGATTTTCTGTTGGATTCGGTCTGCGATCCGATGGTGGGGCCTCCAAGGAAACCGGCGGTACTGCAGGTTCCGACAAAAGCCGACCTGAAAGCACTCGCCAAAACGGTGGGAACTTACGGAGTGGCCTGCGAACATCGAGCACTTGAAGCGGATGCGAAAGCGATGCTCGCGGAGAGCCTAGACGCTCTGGCGAGACATCTTGAACGTCTCGCTAGCGACAGGAGTGATGAAACGGATGAGATCGATGTTGCAGACTTGCCGCAGAGTGACCAGCAGTGGTGGGTAGGTGTTTTTCAGCCGCCGATGTGGATCCTCGATCGCGCGACTCCCTATCGTGCGTACATGCAATTGGTGTTGGATGCAAGCAGCGGATGTATTGTTGGCACCGAAGGTACTGCCGATATGCCATCGCCCGAGCAGCAATGGCAGGTGCTCGTCGAGACGATGGCGGAACCGATGGTGGGTCAGCCTCGTCGCCCCGAAAGCATTGTTCTTGATCCGCGAATGTCGGCCGAACCCCTTACCCGTTACAGCGGTTCATTCAACGTTTTTACCGGTGATCAACAAGTCGCAGACAGCTTTGACAAACTCATTGCGGGATTGCTGCTGAACGCGGGCCAAGGTGAGACGCCGTTGGCAGAGACGGAAGGGGTGACAGAGAAGCTGATGGAGCGTTATTACGATGCTGCCGCACGCTTCTACAAATCAGCGCCGTGGAAAATGGTCGGCGGAGATAATTTGATCCGGCTGGAGTACCGGGAAAGCGGCGAATCGAGTTGGGGGATCACGGTGATGGGACAACTTGGCCAGGTGCTCGGCCTGTCGTTGATCGAGAATGTCAAGCACGCCAGGAAGTTCATCCAGCAAGAATGTCCGATGGAAGAGCTGGTTGCGATCTCAATTCAATTCGGTGAAGCGTTTGATATGGTGCCTATTGATTTTTGGCACTTGGAACAAAATCACTGGTCCGTCGCAGACGCCGAGGCCTATCCTTTGGTCTTTAAAATAGATCATGGCAAACACTCAAGCGGTTTGAGTAACGAAGAGTTGCGAATGGTCGAATCGGTGATGAGTGTCCTTCCTCGTTTTCTGGATCAACCGCGTGATCAGACAATGGACGCGAAGGATTCACTTGGGCGTGAGTTTCGCTTGAGTTGGGAACTCTAAACCGAACACAACCTACTGTCGGGAGATTGGTGATGCGACTGCGACCTATTGCTGTGCTGGCCTTGTTGTTTGTACTTGGGGTGCAGAGTGGAGAAGCTCAGTCACCACGTTCTTCATCCTCACGCTCTTCTGATCAGGCTGCGGCGATGTTTCAGCGGATGGATCGGGATCGCAATGGCGTGATCGACAAAGCCGAGGCGCCGGCGAAGCTAAAGGCGATGTTCAGCGATTGGGATCATGATTCCGACGGCAAGATTAGCAAGGCAGAGTTTGAGTCGAATTTTGCAAAGTCACGAGGTCAAGGGAAGGCGTCGCGAACGGGGGAATATGTTGCGCCGGCGGCGAGAGGGGAGCGACAAGTGGAAGTGTTGAAGCGAGGCGACCGTGCTCCTGACTTCACGCTACCGCGTATCGGAGGCGAAGGCACGGTGACGTTATCGGATTTGTACCGCGACAAACCGGTGGTGTTGGTGTTTGGCAGCATCAGTTGTTCGCCGTTTCGCCAGCGAGTTCAGCAGGTCGAACAGTTGTACGAAGAGCACAAGGACAACGCGAATTTTCTGATGGTTTACATTCGCGAGGCGCACCCCGATTCCAAGATCCAGGTCAAGACGGCCGAGGGCGACGAAGTGTTACAAACGTTTATTCAGACAGATAACTTGGCACTGCGGCAAAAGCATGCCGCGACCTGCGAGCGAACGTTGTCGTTATCGTTCCCGATGGTGATGGACGGCGTGGACAACCGCGTCAATACCGCCTATGCCGGTTGGCCAATCCGCCTGGTCGTAATCGGCCGCGACGGCCGAGTCCTCGACCCCGGCGCCCCCGGCCCCCAAGGCTTCACCCCCAACAAAGTCGCCACCTGGCTAAAAACGCTGGATTAGTGATTGCCAACATCGTTGTCGCTCGCTTGCTTTTTAGGGAGGCAGCATTCGTTACAGATACCAAAATGCATTTGGATATTCTCGTTTAAGTTTCTTCATCGCCGCCGCCCGGCGAATCATCGCGACTCGACCAGCGATAACTCCTCATTAGCCCACCCTTTGCTTGTTGAGCCCATGTGACTGAATTGCATTTGTCTCGTTGCTCGATAATCTTGCCATTTTGGAACCGAAAGTTCGAAGCGTTGTGAAACCGACATCAGATTAAATTTTGAACGTCGATTCGATTTTTAGCGGTTCATTGTTGGGGGGCTTGGACCATGCCGTTGCCGATGTCTTCGAACGAGGCGCCGGGGACGAATGTCGCCGAGGCTAAGGTTCGCGCGGCGAGATTCTCGCTGGTTAAGAAACCGAGGTTCTGCTTTTGCTGTTGCGCCCATAACGCGGCACATCCGGCGACGTGGGGAGTGGCCATGCTGGTTCCGCTGATTGTCCGCAGTGCGTCGTTGCTGCCGATCCAAGATGAGGTCACGCTGACGCCTGGGCCACACAAGTTGCACTGGGTGTTGGAGAACGATGCGATGCTCAAGTTGCCGGCAGCGGAGCGTTGCAATGCGCCAACGGAAACCATCCCGTCGCCTGCGGCAGGCGGTGCTACGGCGATCTCGTAGCTCGGACGGTTGCTCTCATTTCCCGAAGCCGCAACAATAATCGCGGCTTGGGCGAACGAGCTTGAGTGAGCGAGCAGGAATGTCAAACTGGAGAAAAGATTAACGTTCGCACGATACTGTTCTAACGCAATCGATGTTGCGGCCTCCGCCGGAAGCCCTTGACTGATCATGCTTGCGACATAGCCCGGGAAATCGATTCCCAATGACATTGAAATGACATTGGCTCCCTTTTCATAGGCCCAGTTGATTGCGGTGGCTAGCGAAGCCGACGAGCCTCCGCCGGGGCCCAGCACTTTCCCGATGACCGCGTTGGTCACGCCGCGTGCTACTCCAATCCGTAAACCGTTGACGTCCCTGCCAAAAATGGTTCCTGCACAGTGGGTGCCGTGGCCGTGATCGTCGTCATCAATGCCGTGCGTAAAATTTCGGCGTTCTAATTGGACCCCTTGGAAAGCAACGTGATTCGGGTTGATCCCAGTATCCAACACCGCGACGACTACTCCCTCTCCGGTGAACGGGCTGGTGTGTGCACCGACGGCCTCGATGCCCCAAGTGTTACCCACCGCAGTGGGCGTGGGTTCGGGAGCTCCAAACGGTTCGATCAGTTTCAAAGGCATCGGGTCCGCAACCGCGATCACTTCGGGATCACGTTGCAGATCTGCGACTTCCGAAGTCGTCATCGAGGCTTGTTCAAGAACGGGCTCTGCAAGGGATGGCAGTCTTTCCATTTCGAACGGGCTTGCGCCAAGCGGACCAGCGTTCCGAACACGTCGGAAGGAAGCTTTACGACGTAGCACAATGCGTTCGGTTGAGTGAGAATTCATGATTCGAGCCCTAATGAAACAAGAGGGGGGACGGAGGCCAAGCTACCGATACGTCTCGTCCGTTACTGCTTGCGTGGCGATCATCACGCAAGCTAACGGTGCAGCCTAGATGTCTGCTGGCGGCTGGGATACGGAAAGGGGTGGGGTGGGGATACGGAAGCAAATCTTTCCGGTGGGCTTCCCTCGACAACGGCGTTGGGAGTGCTACGCCGCTGGGCCTGCAAGGACACTGGGCCTGCTGCGGCGCGTCGGTTGTTACCGAGGGGGATGATTGGATAGACTTCGGGCAGTCTCGGTCACGAACGCTGCGATGGAATTGGCTCGACCATTGACGATTTGCCTTGCGGCAACTTCGCTTCGTTATCATGAGTTGAGTGGGACGGGCCGCTGTGTGTGCCCAGCATGTCTTGTCTCTTTTTTTGCCGCCTTACACTTATTCCGACGATGGACCAAGAACAAACTCCGCCTGTCACGATGACGACGCCGGTCCGGTTTTTGCCGGGGGTGGGTTCGTTTCGTGCTGAAAAATACGCAAAGCTGGGGCTGCGGACGGCGCAAGATGTGTTGTTCTTCTTTCCTCGCGACTATGAGCGGCCTGCGCCTCCCAAGGCGGTCGACAAACTTCGTGAAGGCGAACAGGCTTCGCTGATCGGGACAATCACGGACGCGGAATTGGCATCCCGGTCGCCGGGCAAGTCGGTGTTCGGAGCGATCGTTGAAAACGAAACAGGTGCCGTTCGCATCCTGTTCTTTAACCAGCCCTATCGAGCGGACCAAATCAAGTTTGGCCAGCGTGTTGTGATCTCGGGTGCTCCGAAACTGAGTGGCCTGCGGATGGAGTTTGTGCATCCGCAACTCACGATGCTGGATGACCAAGACAATTATCCCGAGCCTAAAATTTTGGCGATCTATGCATTGACCGAAGGTGTCAAGCAGAACGATCTTCGCCACTTGGTCGGCAACGTGTTGGAGCTTCTTGGCAGCGAAATTCATGAAGTGATGCCAGAGCGTTTGCGAGGCGATTCCGCCGATGCGCTGCGAGCGGCCGGGATCGAAATCGAGGGGCCTCTTTACGATATTCAAACCGCGGTTCAGCAATTGCACCAACCGGACAATGAAGCTTCACTGCAGGCAGCTCGGATTCGTTTGGTGTTTCAAGAATTGTTCGTGATGCAATTAGCACTGGCGATGCGGCGACGTAAATTGACCAGTGATCTGCAATCACCACCGCTGTCGCCGACGTCGGTGATCGATTCGCGAATTTTGAATCGGTTCCCCTTTGAGTTGACCAACGATCAACGCCAAGCGATCAAAGAAGTCAGCCAGGATATGGCGTGTCAGTTCCCGATGAACCGCATGCTACAAGGCGACGTGGGCAGTGGCAAAACCGTGGTCGCGGTCTACGCGATGATGCTGGCGGTCGCCAATGGGCATCAATCCGTAATGATGGCTCCGACGGAAGTGCTTGCACGACAACATTTTGAGACGCTACGCAAAATCCTTGCCGACAGTCGCGTTCGTATTGGATTGTTGTGTGGGTCGATCAGCCGTGCTGAGCGAGCCGCGACGATCCAAGCAGCGGCGGCGGGCGAAATTGACATTTTGGTAGGCACCCAAGCACTGCTGTATGGTGACATTCAATTTCACAAGTTAGGACTGTGCGTGATCGATGAACAGCACAAGTTCGGCGTCGGTCAGCGTGTCACACTGCGAAGCGGCGGAGTGGATCCCCATTACTTGGTGATGTCAGCGACTCCGATTCCTCGTTCGATGGCGATGACGCTGTTTGGCGATGTCGAGCTGAGTACACTGCGGGAAAAACCGCCTGGTCGGGCCACCGTCAATACGTATCTCGCCCATGATGGATGGAAAGATCGATGGTGGTCGTTTGTTCGAGAGCGTCTGAACGAAGGGCGGCAAGCATTTGTTGTTGCGCCACGTGTGGTCCCGACAACGAAGTCCGAGGGAGAGGATTCGGATGACGAGGAGGGTGAAGACATTTCGTCGGTGCAAACGGTCTTTGCAGATCTAAGTAAGGGGGTGTTGTCCGAGTTTCGGATCGGACTGTTGCACGGCCGCATGTCGGCGGATGAAAAGATGGCGACGATGCAGGAGTTTGCTTCGGGCGAGATCGATGTGTTGGTCAGCACGACGGTGATCGAAGTGGGGATCGATGTGCCCAACGCGACCGTGATGACGATCCTTGGAGCGGAGCGGTTTGGGCTGGCTCAATTACACCAACTGCGTGGCCGTGTTTCGCGGGGTTCGCATGTGGGGCACGTTTGTGTTTTCTCGGACGGAGATCAACCGCCCAGTGAGAACGAGCGGCTGAGCTTGTTTGAGAAGACCAATGATGGTTTTGAGCTTGCCGAAGCTGACTTTGAATTGCGTGGCCCCGGCGATCTACTGGGGCGGAAACAGAGCGGAATGGCGCCGCTGCGAATCGCTGACCCGCGTCGCGATATCGAAATCCTAAGGATCGCAAGGGCGATGGCTCAGACGATGATTGAAGAGGATCCGGAATTGGACGCTGCGGAATTCCAGGATCTGAAATCGCAGGTGATGCGGC
>NZ_JBFHFD010000007.1:0-50047 GCF_041583735.1 Novipirellula sp. | reverse complement strand
TTCCGGCGACAGTCGATTTTTTGATTTCAACAGCCATGGCTCGTTCTAATTTGCCTCACTTCGCACCTTCGGTGGCACCGGAGGCGCAGGCGGACGCGTCGGTTCCGAGTTCATCTTGGCTCGCTCGATGTTGTGCAGCATGCCTTGATTGTCGAGTCTTCGGCGACCGACAAAATGAGCCATTCGCGGGGTCAGATCAAAGGCGACTTTTTCAATCTGATTGAACAATTTCGCCAGTCGGTTTTCGAGGTATTGAGCAAAAATCGCCGCCGGGATCGCCACGATCAAGCCCGCCAAGGTGGTGACCAGTGCCGTGTAAATGCCTTCGGATAATTGTTCGCTGCGGCTGCGATCGGCTGTCAACGTGGTCGATTCATGAAAGGCAACAATCATGCCCCACACGGTACCCAGCAGCCCCATCAAGGGTGTTGCGGCAGCGGCCAGATTGAGCCATCGAATCGGGGCGGCATGCCCATCGGCTTCACGCTGAATCGTTTCTTTGACAGCATCTTCGATCTCGCCAATCGGTTGTCCGGTTCGCAGCAACATCGTGCGGATTGCCGTCGCCGCAGGTGAAGGGAAATCGTTGCAAGTATGATAGGCAATATTGGGGCTAAAGTTTTCCGCTGGCTCAGAGATTGCGTACAGTTCGTCGACCAACGTGCGGGGAATAATTTTACTCTGTCGCAACGTCAACAGCCGTTCGGTTGCCAGCGCGACGACTAACAGACTCATGATGCCGATCGGGATCATAAACCGACCCCCGCGACTGATCAGCGACAGCAAATCAATCGACGACGGTTCGGCGATTGCGGTATCCGGGGCAGGGTTTTCATCCTGCATCACCGATTGAATCTCCGCTGCGTCGAAACGCATTTCTCCCGTGTCTTGGCTGTGCAGGACCAGGGTGTCAAGCGAGAGCATCACGAACATGGCAACCACCACGGCCAACGCGATTCGGTGCAGTCGATTCGGATTGTGATTCGTAAAATTCACTACTTTTTCAAAGCCTCTAATTGCGTTTGTGCTTTTCCCGCCAGTTCGTGCTTCGGATGTTTTGCGACAACATACTGAAAGAAGTTAACCGCGAAGTTTTTTGATTTCTGTTTGGCGGCCGCTGTGCGAGCTTGCTGCATTAACAGTTCGCTGCATCGGCCCGCTTCGAACCCGCTTTTGGCTTGCCAGTTTTTGATCGATTCGGGGGCCTGTTCAGCGCCAAAGCCGTACATGACTTTCTGGAATTCGGGGATAGCGAGGTCGAAACGTCGGTCTGCGAAATGGATCTCGCCGATCATGAATCTCGCCCGCGCCGCGATTTCGTTGCGGTAATTGTCAGCGACTTCAGCGAACCATTGCAGCGCCTTTTCGTTGTCACCGGTCTGTTGATACGCAAATCCGGTTTCATAAAAGACCTGAGCCAGATACTGAGTCGACGGAAAGCGACCGCGAAGTTCATCGTACCACTGGATCGCTTCTTCCCATTTTTTCAGTTGAGCAGCGCTCTGGCCTCCGTGCAGCAGCACCAGCTCTCTGGCTTGGCGGTCCGCCGCATCCCGCACCGTTTTCGCCGTGTCATCATTCGCTTGGATTTGTTTGCGCGCGACCTCAAATCCGCGAAGTGCTTTTTCGTAATTCTGTTCGTTAAATCGGCACTCGCCCACCATCATCAAGGCGTCGAATCCGAGCGAGCCGTCGGGATGCTTTTCCGCTTGCTGCTTGAACGCATCGGCGGCTTGGTCAATGTTACCGGCTTTAAAGTGCGACCAACCGAGTCGATAGAATGCTTTTTCGGCCAGTTCGGAATCGGTGGTGTTTTTTGCCGAGGCCAGAAAGTACTTGGCCGCTTCGGGCCAATCTTTCTTCTCGTAATAATTTTGGCCGACAAAGTAGGCCGCCTCACCGGTCAACGAGGTGTTCGAGGACTTGGCGATTAGCTTCGTAAACGAATCCACCGCCGCCTGCTGTTTTCCAGACTCGCGATACGACCACCCTAACTCGTACAAGACTTTGTCCAAATCGGGATAGTTGGGGACTTCGGCCACCAGTCGTTCGAGCCGTTTGGCCGCTTCTTCGGGCTGCTTCTCTTTCTGGTCAATGAGCGCTAATTCGTAGAGCACGTGACCGAGGTTCATCCCTTTGGGGTCGAGCGCCAGATAGGCTTCGAGATCCCGACGCGCGGCATCGGTTTGATTCAAATTGCGTTCGGCGATGCCTCGTGCCAGCAACGCTTCGCCGCGGATCGCGTGCCCCGCGTAATCGCTGAGCAGCGTGTCCAGCGACTTCATGGCATCGTTGTGTTTTCCGTTTTCCATCAACAGTTGAGCGAGACTGTAATATGCATACGGCATCAATCCGGGGTCGGCACCCGAAGCAATGATCTCGTTGTAATGCTCGATCGCCTGCGTTGCATTCTGTTGCGTGCTGGCGAGTTGAGCCAATTTGAAACGCGCCTGATCCGCCATCCGGCTGTTCGGATCTTCTTCGATAATCGTGCTCCAAGCGGATTGAGCCGAGCGGCTGTCACCAGAGGCGAACAAGGCTTGGCCCGACATCAGCAGCGCTTCGGACGCGCGAGGCCAACTTGGATCCGCTTCATGACTGGCACGGAACGCCTTCGCGGAATCGGTGGCATTGCCTGCCATCAAATAGGCTTGGCCGAGCAGCAATTGAGCTTCGGCACGCTGTGATTTCTCAGGCAATTGGTCCGCTTCTTTCTTGAGCATCGCAATCGTCTCGTTGATCCGCCCGGCCGTATTGAGTGCCGTGGCGGCGCGAACAATCCAGATGGGACGCTGCTGCATGTCGTTCGGGTCTGAATTTTCAACCAATTCTTTGAACAGACCCGCGGCCCCGGCCGCATCCCCCATTAGAAACTGGCTCTCGGCTTTCACAAAGCGAACATCCGGAGCGAGTGTGTCGCTGGGGAATTTTTTCAGAAACTCTGTCGCCAACTCAATCGCGTGTTGGGATTCGTTCAGCTGCAGCGCCGAGAACGCCGCGTTGTAGAGAGCGCGTGGGGCGAGCTCGTCGTCCGGCGCATCACGATACGCTTGTTCGAACGCTTCGAGTGACTCCTTCAGCGTGTCCGGGTTCATCGCCAACGCTTCTGCCAAATCCAATTTCAGCGACGCGACAAACTTGCCTTCGGCCGCCTTGTCGAGTTGCTTTTTCGCGATCGCTAACGCAGTGGCCGCATCCCCTTTGCCAAGATGGATTCGCGCCAACCAATGCGCCGCTTCGGTCGATGCTTCTGGATTGTTCTGTTCTAAAACACGCTCGAACCGCTTCGCCGCTTCGTCGGTATCACCACTTCGATAGGTGCTTTGCGCCGAGGCAAGCGTTGCCGACGCGGTGTACGGTGAATCGGGGAAATCGTTTAGCAGTTGTTCGTACTTCTTGGCTGCTTCGCCTGGCTTGTTCGCCTGTACCAATGCGAACGCTTGCCGGAATATCGCGTACGACAGATCTTCGGCATTGTCGGTCGATTTGATCGCAGCATCAAACGATTCGATCGCCTCGCTGTAATTTTTCTTCATGATGGCGGTGTCGCCGATCCGCAAATGGACATCGGTGACTAAATCGCTCTTTTCGCAGCTGCCCAAGAGTTGACGAAACGATGCCACCGCGTTGTCAAATTGGTCAAGCTCTTCGTAGGCAACGCCTCGTGCATACAACGCGTCGCATCGCAGTGGAGATTCTTTCGCGGTGGGCAATGCCAACAATTGGTCGTAGTTTGCGATTGCTTTTTTAGCATCCCCCAACCCATAAGCCGCCTCACCGCTGTAGAACAAGGCACGATCGAGGAATGCACTTTTGGGAAATTCTTTTCGCAGTGTTTCAAATGCTTGAATCGATTCTCGCAACCGATCTTTGTTGCGATTGGGGGCCTCGCCAGCGGCCGAATAGAGACACCATCCGCGATTCACCAGACTCTCTTCGCGTAGTTCGTAATCCGCGTCCTTCAGGGCACGAGCAAACGCGTCCGAGGCGGCGACGTAATCCGGATTCTCTTGCTGCATGTAACAAACGCCCAAAAAGTGAGCCGCCTTGGACACCATCGGGTCCTGCGGGTACTCCTTCAGAAAACGTTGCCAATGCTCGATCGCTAGCTCAAGGGCGCCGTTGGTTTGGAAATTCGCGGCGTCCGCGTAGGCTGCAATCGATTCTTCGGTTGATTCTTCCGCCCAAACACGCGTGCTCAAACCGCTTGTGCCCAACAGTGCAATGCAGGCAAGCCAACCCACAATGGATTGGTGATAAGAATCAATCCTAGAAAAATCGATTCGGAACAGGCTTAAGCGGACCTGCGTTTTCAACACGAACATGACCCCCCCGGATGAGCGTAGGTGTTTCAGCAAACGGTGTTTCAGCAATTTGTCGAACGGTGCGAGCCTGTTATTAAAACGAGAACCGTGCGATCTCGTAAACGACTAATTCTAACGAGATGGCGGCACAGGCGATAGTTTCACGATCAAGCCCATTACAGTTTAACAAGAGCCCCGATTTGGTAGCATCCGTTCAATCTGGAAACCCTTCCTACTCGTCACTTTTGTGCTGATTCCCATGCTCCGTGCAATAACTTGCCGAAAGGATAAGGTGTCAGCCAAATCGGCTCGATCCACCGATCGCGGGGACTCGATGCTGTGCAGGTTAGAGCAAACGGATGCTCTCGGTGACGATGGCAAAGAGGCTACTTTGCTCTGCTGGCGGTTTAACTGCCACTGCGGCTCGTTAGCGGCAGGTCGCGATTTGGCTGGGTAATTGGGGGCAGATAGGGGCAGTGGGCTGTTCACCCCGATACGCCATGCGACGCTTCGGATACACTAAACGGCCGCTGCGTGTCTTTCTGCTTGCGAACTTTTTCTTCTCTTTTTTAATGATCGGATCAACGGTGAGTGAACTGACTTCGGTAATCACGGGTGGTGCGGGGTTTATTGGTTCGCATTTGACGGAATCGCTGCTTTCGCAAGGACACCGCGTGATTGTGGTCGATGACCTGTCGACCGGACGCAAGAACAACATCGAAGGGCTGCTGGACAATCCCAACGTCGAGTACATCGAAGGGTCGGTCACCGAAGAGTCGTTGGTCAACGAAATCGTCGATCGCGCCGACCGCGTGTATCACTTGGCGGCCGCCGTTGGCGTTGCACTGATTGCCAAGCAGCCGATTCAAACCATCGAACGCAACGTCTATCCCACTCAATTGATTTTGAATCGCTTGGGTGAACGAGCAAGCAAAGGCAAATTTGTGCCTTGTTTCATCGCCAGCACCAGCGAGGTGTATGGCAAAAACCCAAAAGAGGTTTGGTCCGAAGAGGACGATCTCGTGTTTGGTGCGACGACCAAGCCGCGATGGAGTTACGGCGTTTCCAAGGCGATTGATGAATTTTTGGGGCTCGCGTTCTACAAAGAAAAACAGTTGCCCGTCGTTGTCGGTCGCTTCTTTAACGTCGTCGGCCCTCGGCAAACCGGAGCCTATGGGATGGTGTTGCCGCGGTTTGTCGAAGCGGCACTGCGTGGAGGGCCGCTGGTGGTTCATGACGATGGCCATCAAGTGCGATGTTTTGCTCACGTGGACGATGTCGTTCGAGCCGTTTCGGATTTGGTCAACAAGCCGGATACCGCTGGCCGCGTCTATAACATCGGCAGCGATGTCCCCGTCTCGATTTTGCAGTTGGCCCAACGAGTTGTCGAGCGAGTCAATCCGAAAGCGACGATCGAGTTCCAAACCTACGCCGACGCGTACGATGATTCGTTCGAAGACATTCGCCGCCGTGTTCCCGATCTGACGCGAATTCGTGAAGCGATCGGCTACGCACCGACCAAAGATCTTGACGGGATCATCGACGCGGTCGCGAAATACCAATCCGCGCTCTAAAAGGCTTCGAACTTCTCGCTGCCACCTCCTCACTGCACCCCCCTCTCTCGCTTCCAGCTATACTCATTGGTCCCCCCCGTCGCGAAAACGTCTTTCGCGAGCAAGGCTGGCGTGACTTCGTCGGCTTAAAACCGCTGGACTGGAGAGTGAGTGAATGGTTGTCGTGCGTCACTTTTTCATTGCCACTTTGATTTTGGCTGCAGGGACGGTTCTCGCCGCCGACCCGGCCGTTGTGGGCTCGAAAACTGCGGGCTGGAAAACGGTAGACTGGAAAACTGTAGGCTGGAAAACCCAGCAGCTTTCGGGCGAATTCTTCAGCGAGGGAGCCACCTCGGGGGACTTCAATCACGACGGAGTGCCCGATATCGCCTCGGGACCGTTCTGGTATGCAGGCCCGGACTTCAAAACTGCGCAGCGATTCTACGCCCAAGACGTCTTCGACCCTCACGGCTATTCGAATAACTTCTTTGCCTACACCGACGATTTTAATGGCGATGGCTGGGATGACGTGTTGGTGTTTGGGTTTCCGGGCCAGGATGCGTCGTGGTTTGAGAACCCCAAGGGGGCTGATCGCTTTTGGCCTCGGCACCAGGTGCTCGATCGTGTGGACAATGAATCACCGGCGTTCGTGGACATCACCGGCGACGGCAAACGCGAGATCGTTTGCAGCCAAGATGGTTATTTCGGGTTTGCCAAAATCAATTCGGAAACTCCTGAAGCTCCGTGGCATTTCCGCCGCATCTCGACCCAAGTCGCCGGCGGTCGCTTCACTCACGGGCTCGGCATCGGCGATATCGATGGCGACGGCCGCTTGGACCTGATCGAAAAAAATGGTTGGTGGAAACAGCCCGATTCGCTCGAGGCAGATCCGTTGTGGCAGCAGCACCCGTTTGCCTTTTCGCCAGGCAACGGCGGAGCGCAGATGTTTGCATCGGACGTTGATGGCGACGGGGATAACGACGTCATCACGTCGATCAATGCCCATGGGTTTGGACTGGTGTGGTACGAACAAATCCAAGCCGATGGAGCGATCACGTTCAAGTCGCACCAGATCATGGGGGCGACGGCAGCCGAAAATCCATACGGCGTCTGCTTCTCACAAATCCACGCCGTCGAGCTCGTGGACATCAACGGCGACGGATTGGATGACATTCTGACTGGCAAGCGTCACTGGGCACATGGACCGCGAGGAGATTCAAATCCGGGCGATCCGGCCGTCGTGTATTGGTTCGAATTGTCTCGGGGCGCCGCAGCCGAAGCTCAGAACGCGGGCGAGAACGCGGGTGAGAACATGCGCGAAGCGGAACAGGTACAGTGGATTCCGCATTTGATCGACGATGATTCAGGCGTCGGAACCGAGGTGAACTTCACCGATCTCGATGGCGACGGAGACCTCGATGTCTTCGTCGGTAACAAGAAAGGGACGTTCGTGCATTGGCAACAACGTCGTCCCCGCGCCGACGTGGATGCGTCAAGGTGGTCGCCTCGGCCCCGCAGCGCCGGTGCCCGCGCCGCCACCAACGGGTTGCCTGAAAACGAGGGGCTTTCGCCACAGCAGGCAGCCGAGGCGATCACCGTTCCCGAGGGCTTTCGCGTTCAATTGGCCGCAGGTGAGCCGATGGTGCATCAACCGATCGCCATGACGCTCGATGATCGTGGTCGGTTGTGGATCGCCGAAGCTCACACCTATCCCACCCGTGCTCCGCAAGGCGAGGGAAAAGATAAAATCATCATCCTCGAAGATGAAAATCATGACGGAGTATTCGATACGCGAAAGGTGTTCACGGAATCGCTCAATCTGGTCAGCGGTTTGGAAGTCGGATTTGGTGGCGTGTGGGTCGGCGCGGCTCCCTATTTAATGTTCATCGCCGACCGCGACGGCGATGACGTTCCCGACGGTGAACCAGAGATTTTGTTGGATGGTTTTGGGTACCACGACACGCACGAGACACTGAACGCTTTCATCTGGGGACCCGATGGTTGGTTGTATGGATGCCACGGCGTGTTCACGCATTCCAAAGTCGGGCCGCCAGGAACCGCCGATGCCGATCGCACACCGCTGAACGCCGGCGTGTGGCGATACCATCCGATCCGTCATACGTTCGAAGTCTTTGCGCACGGAACCAGCAATCCATGGGGAGTCGATTTCAACGAGTATGGCCAAGCGTTTGTCACAGCATGTGTAATCCCGCACATGTATCACATCATCCAAGGTGGGCGATACCAACGGCAAGCGGGGCGTCATTTTGATCCCTACGTTTACGACGATCTAAAAACGATCGCCGACCATGCCCACTACGTCGGCAGTATTGGCGACCATGCATGGTGGGGTGGCCGTAACGAAGCAAGTGCACTCAATGACACCGGCGCCGCAGGCGGTGGTCATGCTCATTGTGGTGCGATGATCTATCAGGGTGACAATTGGCCAATCCAGTATCGGGGATCAATGTTAATGGCCAATATTCATGGCAACCGCATCAACAACGATCTGCTTCGCCGCTCGGGCAGCGGCTATGTTGCCTCGCACGGCGCCGATTTTCTGTTCGCCAATGATCGATGGTTCCGGGCGATCAATATGAAATACGGACCCGACGGCAGTGTCTATCTGATCGATTGGTACGACAAAAATGCGTGCCACCGCACCGATCGTGAAGTTTGGGATCGTACCAACGGGCGTGTCTTTCGAATCCGCTTTGGCAGCACCGAATCCAAACCGGTTCATTTGTCGATCGAAGACAATGAAACTCTGGTGGCCTACCACACTCATGAAAACGAGTGGTATTCGCGAATGGCTAGACGCATCTTGCAATCTCGATGTTTTGCCGCCGGATCGCAAACACCGCTGGACTCACAACAGAACGAGCAGCTCACCGCATCGCTCGAGCAATTGGCGTTTGGTTCGCACGAGGTGCCGGTGCGACTGCGTGCGGTCTGGACGCTGCACGCATGTGGGCTGTTAACGACGCAGCACATCGAGCGACTGCTTGACGATCAAAGCCACAAATCCGAGTACCTGCGGGCTTGGGCGATCCAGTTGGAAATGGAAGATTCAAACACCTCGCTGCTACCCAAATTGGCCAACATCGCAGCGACCGATTCTTCGGCCCACGTCCGCTTGACGCTGGCGAGTTCGCTGCAGCGATTGCCGATCGATGATCGTTGGTCGATTTTATCGGGGCTGGTCCGGCACGCCGACGACGCCGCCGATGCGAATTTGCCATTGATGGTTTGGTACGCGGCGCAGCCGTTGGTCGTCGAGGACGCGCCCCGCGCGCTCGCGTTGGCGAAACAGGCACGTTTGCCGGTCGTCCGGCAATTTATCTATCGCCGTGCCGCGGCCGATCCCGACGCGATCAATCACCTCTTGGCCGAGCTCGCCACGCTCGAGGACATCGAAACGCAGAAGATGGTGTTGTCGGAAATCTCGGCGGCGATCGCCAATCAAGCTCGTTTGAAAATGCCCAAGCAGTGGCCGGCGGTCTACGAGAAACTCGCCGCCAGCGAGGATCCACAAATTGCCACGCAAGTCCAATCGATCACGGTCAAGTTTGGTGATGCTTCGATCTTTCCTCAGCTGCGTGGGATCGTCACCAACGCTCAGCTCGATGCAAACTCGCGATCCAGTGCCCTGGCGGCGCTGGTCAGCGGGAAGGACAAGGAACTGCTGCCCGTGCTCGTTTCGTTGTTAGAGGACACGCGTCTGCGTGGTCAAGCGGTTCGCGGCATGGCCAATTACAGTGAGATTGAGGGCGCTGCTGCAATCATCGCTTATTACGATCGCTTCTCGGATGACGAAAAATCCGATGCGATCGCCACTCTGGCTTCGCGAGTCTCGTTTGCCGCCGAACTGCTCACTGCGGTGTCGGATGGCAAGATCCCTCGCGGTGACTTGTCGGCGTTTACGATCCGGCAAATCCAATCGCTCGGTGACGATTTGCTGACTCAGCGAGTGAACGACGTGTGGGGGACGGCGCGAACATCGCCAGCCGAAAAACTCGAGCGGATTGCACGATTAAAGCAGCAGCTGACCGCTGAGGTGCTCAGCAAAGCCGATCTTCCTCACGGACGTGTCCTGTTCAACGAAACCTGTGGCAAATGCCATCGATTGTTTGGCAGCGGCAGCGACATTGGTCCCGATATCACCGGATCCAATCGAGCCGATATCGATTACTCGCTGCAGAATATCATTGATCCCAACGCACTGATCGGACGCGATTATCAAGCGACTCAGGTGCTGACAACCGACGGCCGCGTGATCACGGGACTACTGAAGGATGAAACGCAGACGGCACTCGTCATCCAAACCGCCAACGAAAAAGTGATTCTCGACAAAGAAGAGATTGAAGAGCGAACGCTTTCTAAAACATCGATGATGCCCGAAGGCCAATTGGACCCGATGTCGCCGGACGAGGTGCGAGATCTGATTGCTTATCTGGCTAGTCCCGTTCAAGTGCCGCTGCCCGGTTCGGTGCCGGTGATCGACCCGAAAACGAACCGCGTCGCAGGAGCCGTCGAAGCCGAAACCGCGACGTCGCTGAGTGTGTCGCGAGGAAGGGTGCAGCCACAAAATATGCGTGGGTTCAAGGCCGGTAAATGGAGCGATGGGACGCATCTGTGGTGGACCGGTGGCAAGCCCGGCGACAAGTTAACGTTGTCGATTGACGTCGAGAAAGCAGGGACATACGAAGTTTTCGTGGCGATGACCAAGGCTCATGATTACGGCGTCGTTCAGTTTTCGATCAATGATGCCCCAGCGTCCTCGCCGATCGATTTGTTCCATAAAGCCGACGTCGTGGCGACGGGCCCGGTGTCGTTGGGCACCCACTCGCTGAATAAAGGAGGCAACCAAATCCAGGTCGAATTGACCGGAGCCAACCCCGCCGCCACCCAAGCGTTCATGTTCGGACTCGATTACATCTACTTGAAGTGACGCTACAGTATAAGGAGGGGTCGCTCGTCGAACCTAAGTTCTGTTTCGTTCCTAATTTGAAGATGTCCCTCTAACGTGATTCAGTTTTCCGGCCGCGCTGATCGATGCATGATCCTCTCTGTTTTTTTGGGCGGGATTGCGTTGCTGCTTGTTTCGGTCGGTTGCGAGCGACCCTCAAATCCTGCTCCGCAATCGGAAACGCCAGCGGCCGAGGCCGAGATTCCTGCGACGATTCCCCCGTCGCAAGCGGACGTCGCATCCGGCGTCGATTCGAATGTCAGCATCGACGAAATCAAGCAATGGATCGATGCCGGCGATTTTGACAAAGCAGAGCAAGGACTCCGCCGCCGACTGGCCCTCGACCCCACCGATCCGCCGATGTTGTTTCTTGCGGCGCGGTGCAGTCACGGACGCGGAGCATTGGACGATGCGCTGGAGTATCTGACGCTGATCCCCGCAGATCATCCGCAGGCCGGATTGGCGGCCCAGGGACAGGCAGCGGATTGGTTGATGCAAGCGGGAAGGTTGCCTGAGGCGGAATCCCGTTTCGAAGAGATGATCGAGCGTTTTGGCAATTTGCCCCCGCTGCATCGCCGCATGGCGTCGCTTTTGAATTCGCAAGGTCGACGCGTGGAAGCTGCCGAGCATGTCCGTCAGCTCATTCGATTAGGCGACGTCACGGAGAAGGAATTGCTGAGTTTAACGACGCTTAGCGTGCCGTTTCATGATGAACAGAGTGATTTTGCCTCGGGGTCACCGCTGCATCAATTGGCTCGAGCCAAGCGGTTATTGGTGCAGGACGAAGTGCCCGAGTCGCGTCAGTTAGCAGAGCAGCTGTATGCTGAATTTCCTGAGTCGACCGCAATCGCAGCCTTTGTGGGCCGAGTCTATAACGCGATGCAGGCCGAGGAATTGCTTGAACGTTGGGTGGCGATGCTGCCACAGGGCATCGAAGCGGAGCCCGAGTATTGGGCCGCGATGGGCCAGTGGATGCTGCGTCGTGGCCAGCCCAAGGTGGCGGTTCGCTGTTTGAGCGAGGCGGTCGTACAAGATCCGACCGACCGGGTGGCTTATTTGCGACTGGCCGAAGCGTTGGCGGCAACCGGGGATTCGGCGGCCGCAGAACGTGTTGCCGCCCGGCAGCAGGTTTTGCAGCAGTGTTGGCAATGGGCCATCAATATTGGCTTTGGCCGAGAAACGCGGGGCGAAGATATGCAGCGGTTGGCAGCGAAATTAAACGAAGTGAATCGGCCTTGGGAGGCGGTGGCGTGGGAGTTTATCGCGGCACACGATCGCAACGAACTCGATCAAAAATTGCCCGAGCTTCGTGAAAGACGTGAGGAATTGGCGACGAGCGGCACGGCGGTCGACGACCCCCTTTTTTTGACTTGTGGCGTCGATCCGTCGCAATATCCGCTGCCCGATCTGCCGTCGCTCGCCGCGGCCACCTCCGGCTCGAATCGCTTTCAGCTCGATCCCGCCTCGTCGGCAAGCTCGCCGCTAGGTACCCCGTCCGGTCCAGCCGCTCCTATCCAACTCGTGGATGTCGCAGCGAAGCGAGGCATCGATTTTCAGTATCTCAATAATCAATCGGCCAATGATGCCCATATTGTGATGTACCAAACCGCCGGGGGCGGCATCGCGGCGTTTGACTTTGATTTGGATGGATGGACCGATCTCTATTTTTGCCAAGCCGGAGGGTTGCCGAATGTGCCCGACGGTTCGCAGCCGAACCGGCTGTACCGAAACCATGCTGGCGATCAGTTTGCCGAACTGGGCGGTCTCGCTGGCGTGGATGATCGATCGTATGGCCAGGGCGTGGCCGCAGCCGACTTGAACCAGGACGGCTTTTTAGATCTCGTGGTTGCGAACATCGGTGCTAACCTGATCTACATCAACAATGGCGACGGCACGTTTACCGAATCACCGATCGCAGGCTCCGGCGGCTGGACCACCAGCATCGCGGTGGGCGATCTCGATGGGGATGCCTTGCCTGAAATCGTCGAGATCAATTACATCGACGATCCGGCGGCGCTGACGGCACAGTGTTGGGGGCAGGGATTTGACTGCACTCCGCGAATTTTTCGACAAGCGAACGATCGTATTCTACGGCGTGATGCAAACGGGAATTGGCGTTCCTGGGAAATGGATAACCGGTTTGCCGAAACGCCCAATTACGGCTTCGCGGGAGTGATCGCAAATTTCGATCAATCCGCAGGTAACGATCTGTTTGTCGTTAACGACACCAAAGAGAACCATTTTTGGGTCAGCCGCGATGGGGGTGTCGCATCAAGGTTTGGGATGGTCAATCAAGCGGCGCTGCGTGGCTGTGCCTCCGGTGCAAGCGGCGAGGAACAGGGATGCATGGGGATCGCCGCGGGGGATTTCAATCGCGACGGGCTGTTGGATTTGCATGTAACCAATTATTGGCAGCAACCTGCCAATCTGTACTTGCAGCGCACCGGCGGGTTTTTTACCGACTATGCCGCCCAGTACGGGATCGCCGATCCGAGTCGCGCGACGGTGGCCTTTGGGACGCAAGCGTCCGACTTTGATCGCGATGGTTGGTTGGATCTTGCCGTTTTGAATGGTCACGTGTTTGATCCGGTGGAAAACAATACGCCTGAGATCCCCTTTCGTATGCCGCCGCAGCTGTTTCGCGGTCACCACGGCGGATTTGCCTTGGACGTGACCGCCACCGACGCGGACTCGTTTTGGTCCACGCCGACCCTCGGGCGGACGCTGGCGAAGTTGGACTTCAATCGCGATGGACGCCCCGATTTGGTGGCGAATCATCTCGATGCTCCCGCTGCCTTGTTGGAAAACAAAACCGCCGGCGGGCATTGGTTGCGGCTGGATCTGGTAGGCGTCACGAGCGAACGCGATGCCGTCGGAGCTCACGTGACGGTGCGGCACGCCGATGACGTGTGGCACAGCTGGGTGATCGGAGGCGATGGGTACCTGTGTACCAATGAATCGACCGTCGATTTTGGGGTGGGCGACTATTCGCAAGTCGCCGAGGTCACGATTGAGTGGCCGTCCGGAGCTCGGCAGATCTTTACTGATGTCGATACGAACCACAGCTATTTGGTGGTCGAAAATGATGACCGCCTGGTTCCCCGCTAGGCCGGTCGTCCAACGCCACCTACTTTTGCACTCACCGGGTGGTTTTTGAATCAATTCTCGAAGGCGGGGGCGATTCGCCCTTATTTTTGACTATGAAATATTTGCGTGATACGCCAAGCGAATCTGTCTTCGGAGCGAGTTTCCGGTCCGGTCTGCCGCAGAGGTTTGTGCTGCTTTGTTTGGCTGCAGTGTTGTTGGTGGGATGCGGCCGCGAGACGACGGATTCGCCGAGGGCAGCAGAGACGATAGCGGAACAGCCTGTCGAGGCCGCAGACGAAGCGGCCCGTCTCGCGATGCAGCGAGGGGATTGGGCGGCGGCCCAGGCGAGGATTCAAGAAGCGTTGCTGGTCCGCCCCAATGATCCAGTCGTCCTCGAGCTTGCGGGTGATATCGCGGCGGCGTCACGGCGATTCAGTGAAGCCGTCGAGTTGTATCAATCCGCAGTCGAAAACACGCCAAAGCCAACGCTGGCGTTGCTGGACAAGGTCGGTAAGGGATGGATGAACCTGGGGCGTCCCTTTGAAGCGGTGCGGACGCTCGAGTCCGCAGTGCAGCTGTACCCGAACCAGCCCGCCGTTCGCACCGACTTGGCAGGGCTGCTGGCGGCACTGGGGATGCAACATCAGGCCGGGCCGCATCTGCAGTGGCTTGCCATGCGCGGTCACGCCGGTGTGAGCGAGTTGATTATGTTGTCGGATCTGGCCCGTCCGCAAAATAATGTGGCGATGAGCGAGTATTCGCTCAAGCATTATCCGGCAGATCTGCGCCCCCAATTCTCGCTGTCCATCGCCGATGCTTACAAAGACGACTGGTCAAAGGTGCGTGAGCGATTGCGGCCGGTTGTCGCGAAATATCCCGAGTTCACAATTGCACACGCGTATTATGGACGCGCGATTGTCGAGTTGGACGACGACGAAGCAGTGCAAACATGGGCTGCGTCACTGCCCGAGGGAATCGAAGACGAGCCTCAGTATTGGATGGCTGCCGGGATCTGGGCCGAGCGTCAAGGAGATGTCAAGCAAGCCGCCCGCGGCTATTGGGAAGCGGCAATGCGCGAGGATGACAATGCCGAGGCGCTCAGTCGGCTCGGGATCGTGCTGGCGGAATTGCAGAGGGATGCCGATTCACGTGCGATCTCCGAGCGTGCCGGACAGCTTGCTCAGATGCGAGATGCCGTCGATTTGCTGCATTCACGTCAAGACAATTCACAACAAGTCGCCGTTCGTATCGCAAAGGCGATGCAAGAATTGGGGCGGCCCTGGGAAGCCGCCGGATGGCTTCGTGCCGGAGCGATGATGGACCAAGCGATCGACCCTTCGCTACGTCAGGTTTATGCTTCGGTTCGTGCGACGCTGACTGCGAAAACGCCTTGGCAGTTGCCCGAGAGCAAGATCGCGAAGGAGCTCGACTTATCCCATTTCCCCGCAGTCAGTTGGGCAAGTGGCAAACGAAACTCCATTGCCAAAGCGTCGCCATCAGGCAGCGGGGGGCGGGGGATCCGTTTTGAAGACCAAGCTGCATCGCGGAATCTGAATCATGTCTGCGCGGTTCAAACCCCCGATCGTGGCGAAGCAGGATTGTGGATCTATCAATCCGGGGCTGGCGGAGCAGCCGCAATCGATTTCGATTTGGACGGCTGGGGGGATGTTTATCTCACCGCGATGGATGGCACTCCCCAACAGGACAATTCGTCGCCCAATCGATGTTTTCGAAACTTGGCAGGGCAATTTTTAGACGTGACGCCGCAGGCGGCACTGGGGGACGCCGGGTTCGCTCAGGGGCTTGCCGTGGGCGATGTGAACAGTGACGGCTTTGATGACATCTACGTTGCAAATTATGGACGCAATCGTCTGTATCAAAACAACGGCGATGGCACGTTTACCGATGTCACGGACGCGTCGGGATTAAGGGGGAATGACTGGACCACGTCGGTAGCGATCGCTGACATCAACCAAGATGGTTACGCCGATTTGTTTGATGTCGGCTACTGCAATGGTCGTGATCCGTTCGAAGTGCCTTGCAAAGAAGAAGGCAAAATCATGGCGTGTCTGCCCAAGTCCTTTCCGGCCCAGTCCGACCGCGTGTGGCAAGGACAGCCCGAGGGGCGATTTGTCGAGGTGACCGACACGTGGCTTGAAAAACATGACTCCGCTCATGGTCTTGGGATCGTCGTGGGGCAATTCGACGAGATTCCCGGTTTGGATGTGTATGTCGCCAACGATATGGCGGCAAACCACTTTTGGTCGGCAGCAACCGATCGCGATGGTGCGTTTGCTCTCAGTGAGCAAGCGGTCGTTCGAGGGCTGGCGGTCGATCGTCGCTCGCTATCTCAGGCATCAATGGGAATTGCCGTGGGGGACCCTGACCGGGATGGCGATTTTGATTTTTACTTGACCCACTTCGCCGCAGAATACAACACCTACTACGAACAGATCCGTCCTGGAATGTGGGCCGATTTGACCTCGCGTGTGGGGCTCGCCGAGCCCACGATGCCGCTGCTCGCGTTTGGCACTCAATGGTTCGATGCGGATAACGATGGTTCGCTCGAGTTGATGGTGGCCAACGGACATCTGAATGACTTTCGTTACAAAGGGGACGCCTACCGTATGCCAATGCAATTGTTTCATCGCCAATCCGATGGGAAATGGTCGCTTTTGGATCCCGATCAACTTGGTGAATATTTCCGCACAAAGCGGTTGGCTCGTAGCTTGATCCATTTGGATGTCGATCGTGACGGACGCCAAGATGCCTTGGTCACGCATTTGTTCGATCCCGTATCGCTGCTAGTGAACCAATCGGTGGCGACGTCGTCCTCCGCAGAACTTGGATCGTCGAGATCGCCGCGTTCGATTGCGTTCTATCTGAAAGGCACCGAGGGGCATCGAGATGCGATCGGAGCCATCGTGTCTGTCGAAATCGCAGGAAAGCCGTACGTCGGGCAATTATTCGCTGGCAATGGGTATCAATGTTCTAGTGAGCGATGTGTCCGTTTTGGGTTGGCCGAGGCTGCTGGGGCTGAGCAAATTAGCGTCCAGTGGCCCAGCGGAAAGCGAGAAATGTTTGGATCCCTTAACCGCGGCGGCGAGTTCTTGCTTCGCGAAGGAAGCGGACAGGCATTCCCGTTGCCGCGACGCTAGCGACCCGATCGATACGCGGTGAAATAGTGAAGGCTGGTGGTGATAAAACTCATCTTCTGTCCTCTCTTCTCTTTTTTGGGTCTTCATCGCGATAGGAGATCCGATGGCATTGTTGGAAGTTTACGTGCTGTGGAACTTGGTTTCGTACGTGAATGACGCCGTTTTGTGGTCTTGGTGCGAATTTCTTCTGCTTGCAGAACATTTGAAGCACTCTGTTTTCCAGCGGGTAAAAAATTCATGCAAAAAGTTTGGTTGTCCCTGTTTTTTTTGTGGGGCGAGCCGATGAATCGAGTAGACTCCAATTTGTGCGGTTGCATTTTCCGTTAGCTGGTTGCTGCGGACCTTTTCTGATCGCTGGTTTCCAGCGAACGTGCAGCCCTATGGTTCCATCAGTTCACAGCTGTGTGACTCCCCAAACTTTTATTCGGAATTCTACTATGGAAAATATCTCAATTGAGATGCGTAAAAAGTCAATTGGCTTGCTGGCCTTGATTTTGGTTGCCCCTTTGTTCGTCGGTTGCGGAGGGACGGCACCCAATACGGTGACCGCGCCACCAGAGAACGTTCAGACGCCCGAGGAGATGGAGGCGTTGAAAAAGTCGTACATGGAATCGCAGCAGGAGATGCAGCAGCGAGACAAGCAGTATCGATAGTCGCGACGGTTCGGGTGGTCGCGAGCGGGCCCTTTCGCGTTGAGTTTTGTTCATTCGCCACCCACTGTTCGCTAGCCGCCTGCTGTTCGCTAGTCGTCGTTCGCTAGCTGGGATGCGTTTGGCGTTGCGACGAGTGTGGTGTTCAAGTTTTGTTCTTTTCTCTTTCGGAGTGTTTAAAATGTTTCGTTTCAAGCGAAGCCAGCGCGGCTTCACGTTAGTCGAGCTGTTAGTCGTGATCGCGATTATCGGCGTGTTAGTAGGGTTGCTATTGCCCGCAGTACAGGCAGCCCGTGAGGCGGCTCGTCGCATGCAGTGCAGTAACAATGTCAAGCAAATTGGCTTGGGGCTGCATAATTACCATGCCGCCTACAACAAGCTGCCGATGCAATCAGGCGGCACCCATGGTGGTCCCGTCAATAATGCCAAGATCCTCAGTTGGTTAATTCCGGTGCTGCCGTTTATCGAGCAGCAAGCTTTGTACGAGCAGATCGCCAATCCGCTGGGGACTTATCCGGCGATGGGCCCTGTGCCTTGGGATAAAGGTTATGATCCCTGGCGAACCACCGTCGGATCATACCGTTGCCCCAGCGATCCAACCGTGGGAGTTCCTGGTGAGACAGGGCTTAATAACTACTCTGCCTGTATCGGAGATTGTTTTCAAACCACTCATACCGGCGGAGTGAACGCCGATGGAACGGTTGGCGACCAAGGTGCCAAGCAGCGTCTGCGCGGCGTTTTTGAAACCCGTTACTTCACCGGTTTTCGAGACATTTTGGACGGAACCAGTAACACCATCATGGCGGGTGAAATCGTCACTGACGCTGGCCGGCTCGAAATTATTGGCCAACCCAAGATGGATCAGCGAGATCCGTTTTTTGACAATCCTCAGCAGTGCTACGTCGACAATGTCGATCCGCAGCGTCCCCAGTTCTACAAGGATGCCAGCAATACAGGTGCCGGCGATCAACGACGTGGAAAGCGTTGGGCCGATGGTCGTCCGATGTTTACCAGCGTGAACACCGTGCGTCCACCTAACAAGGAAAGTTGTCTATGGGGTGGCGACGGATCCGATGGCAGTTACACGATGGCAAGTCGCCACCAAGGTGGATGTCATGTGTTGTTTGCCGATGGTGCGGTCAAGTTCATCACCGAAAGCATCGAATCGGGCGATCAAACCAAGGGCAACATTCCTCGCACCGGTTCGGTCCCAGGACAAGAGAGCCCCTACGGTTTGTGGGGAGCCCTCGGAACCAAGGACGGAAAAGAAACCAAGCAGCTTGAGTAGCAGGTCGGCTTTGGCCTTGGGGAAGTCTTCATGTTGTCCCTAGGCAAAGAGATACATCGGTTTAAGTTTTGAGAGCCCAGGAATTGCGATAGCCTCGCAGCCTGGGCTTTTTATTTGTGTTGCGGATTTGTCTTGGTTAGCTATGGAGTTTGCTGCATCTTTATCGCTACTCGGTACTGTCGATTAAATGCGTCACCGCGTCGCGGTTGGCATCGATGGTCAGCGACCACTGTTGATCGTAGACGTTGGCATTTTGGCCGGTTCGAGGTAGCGTGGGAAGCCAAATGTCGGGCCTAAATTCGCTGAGCTTTTGTAACGAATCGAGGTAGTCTTTGACCCGTTGAGATGATGCGGTGAGCTCTTGTTTCAGTTCCGACGTTTGCGGTTCCACGAAGCTTTGTTTCGTCCTGCCGTTTCTTCGCGTGACCCACCAAAGACCGATATTACGAGGCACCGAGGGAGTGACCAGGACTTGCTTTTTTTCCACCGAAAAACGGAATGCGAGAGCGGGCATCCCTGCATGGCTAATCGATAGTGAGTCGATCGCAAGGTCGGCAAATTGTTTCGAGTCTTCCTCGTAGAGGTCGATTTTCGTTGAGGATGATTCGGCTGACGTCACTGGCAACTGCGGAGTCACTACTTGCGATACGCCCGCGAGTGATTTTAGCCCACTGGAATGTGTTTCTGTGTTCGACGTTAGTAGGACCATGTCAGGGGTACGGTAATCCAGTTGCAGGGTTTTGCACTGAGCCTTTAGGAAGTCGGCGAAACGATCGCCCCCAGGTGCGTTGAACACCACGAATCGATCGGAGCGTATGAGACCGTAAACCGCGATTCCGTCGAGTTCTCCGAAGTAATAAAGCCCCTTTTCGATTTGCTTTGGTACCCCATCAAGAAAATCAGGACCATCGCTATTTTGACGATCAACCGCGATCTGCAGTTCCTGTTTGGCCGGCTCGAGTAGTTCTTTCCATTTTTTCGAATCGATTCGAATCGATTCCGACCGGGTTTGTTGTCGCGGGTGCCCGGTTAGCAGCAGGTCGGGCGGTTCCATCTGAAGCAGGCGATTGATGGTCTCTAAATAGGCAACTGCATTGCCACGATATCGAGGCGAGATATGCACTGGATAGGTGGCAGGACCGAAGTTCAGCGAAGCAATCACGTCGCCGGCAAACATAATTCGTTGGCCCTCTTTTTCGACGAGATAACACATGCTTCCCGGTGTGTGTCCAGGGCAACCGATCACGCGTACGGTAACGTCGCCAGATTCAATGACGTCGCCGTCGTGGAGCTGCCGATCTACTCGTATCGGATTGCCAGAGAACTCCGTTTTTGGAAACAGTGAGAACAAGGCAAATCGATCAGCCGAGCTCAGCACTTTATAATCCTCTGCCCCAGCGCAGACGATGGCATTGGAAACTTCACGCACTTTATTTGCGCCAAAGACATGGTCGTAATGAGCATGGGTAAGCAAAACATAGCGAACATCCTCGAGCCGTAATTGCACGGAAAAGAAAAGCTCGCGTAATCGAGTTGCGTTTTCGTCCAATCCTGTGTCAATCAGGATGACGCCTTCGCTGGATTCAATTGCGAACGCAGCGCTGGGTTGCAAATCGCCAAACGCGTGCACGCCGGGTGCTACGGTCGTCGTTCGCGTCCCAAGCCAATTCGACGGATAGTCCTTGGGGGCGATTGCATCAGAGGTTGACTGGCTTTCCGTTCGTAGTCGTTGTGTGTGAAGTCGTCTGGCAAGATCCGCATCCTCTTGAGATTTGCATCCGCAAACGACAGAAACAAAAAGCAAGGCAATTCGTAATGCGTTCGCACGATGCTTTGCGTCTTGTTCGCTTGGCGTGTCGCGAGTTGATGTTTTCGTGTTTAACAACGCTGCGGCATCACTTGTCGTTTTCGGGTTTTTCATTGATCGTGATTTGCTGGTTTGTTTCGATCGGCCCTTGGACAACTTGCTGTTTGCCGGATGGCCAGGTGACTTCGATTTTGTCGATGCTGTCCGAATCGCCAAGTCCGAAGTACATCGGCATACGACTTTGAGACAAGTAGCCCGATTTGCCGTCGTGCACCGATAGCAGTTTGCGGTCACCAAGCGTGACTTCGACCATCGCTCCAATCCCGTCTCGGTTGGACTCGTCGCCGACGAGATGGACCTTCAGAAAACGCAGTTGATGCTGATCGCTGAGGTTGCTTTTCAGCACCATCGGGGTTCCGCCGAAGTCGTTGGTGACGATATCGAGGTCGCCATCGTCATCGAGGTCAAAGATAACACTGCTGCGAGTTCCGATAGCGGCCCAGACGAGGACTTTGCCCCCCTGGCCTTGGCAATGTTTGTTGCCACGGTCAGCTCCACTGCAATCAAGTTCCATCCATGGTTGGGCTGTTCCTTTGCTTCGGGGTTCAACTCCCAATGCGAATTCGCTATCGACAAACTTTTGACCGCGATCGTTAAGTAATACCGAGTTGATTCCATAGCGATAAGGATAACTCATGCTGGCGGCGATAAAGGCATCCTCAAATCCGTCTGCGTTCAAGTCGCCAACGCTAATGCCCCATGGCCAGTAGTTTTCAGCGCCGATGTCTGCAGAGAGTTCTTCGAATTGGTTCACGCCCGTTTTGCGATAAAACGCGTTGCCCAGGATGTGGTTTCCGTCGGTCGCCAGCATTTTAATCGGCAGGTTTCGCCGCATCTTGCTTTTTTCTTCATCGGGTTTGAGGTCGTGCACCATGTCGGTGTGCATGTCGGTCACGTAGAGATCGAGTTGACCGTCACGGTCGAAATCAAACACCTTGATTCCCATTGTGCCCCAGGCAGTTCGGGGAAATAGCTCGCGACTCTTTTTGACAAATCGTTTGCCCTGTTCGTTTTCGTAATATTCGTCGTGGCCTTGCATGTTTAACAGGTAGATGTCGGGCCATCCGTCGTTGTTTGCATCGATCGCCGAGGCGTCGCCTGACCAACTTGCGTCATGGAAACCGAGTTGCTCGTTGGCGTTTTCGAAGCGTCCGTCACCTAAGTTGTGAAACAGGATGTTTTCTTCGACGCGGTCGTCATGTAAATGGCCGGTAAATGCTGCTGGGTAAGCGAGGTAGTATCCGCCATTTCCTCGTTCTTCCGTTGTGTACTTGCCCACGTTTGTCAGCAACAGATCGAGTAGTCCGTCTCGATCGTAGTCGAAAAAGATGCTGCCAGAGGAGTGGCCAACGTGGTTCACTCCGGCCGTATCGGAAATGTCTTCAAAATGCCCTTGCCCATCGCCACGGAATAATTTGTTTGGGGCACGCACTCGCGTTAGATACAAGTCCACGTTGCCGTCATTGTCGATGTCGGCAAACGATGCGCCTACGGAAACTTCGTCAGAGACTCCAACGCCCGCGGACTCGGTGATATTTTCGAACTTGCCGTCACCTTGATTCCGCCAAAGTTCATTGCGTCCAAATTGGCTGACAAAGTAGATGTCGAGTCGTCCATCATTATCAACGTCGGCTGTTGCAATTCCGCTGCCGTGGTCGTAGTGAGCTGCTTTGAATGCTCGTTTTACATCGTCGACAACTTCGTCCTTGAATTGGATTCCGCTGTCTTCTCGTGAATCACGAAACTGGAAATCGCTAGTGATGTCCAGTGCGGCGACATCTGCCTTTTGTTGTTCCGCCCGATCGGTCAGCCACTGGGGATCACGAACGTCCTCAGGAACGGCAATTTCGTTCACACGATCTTTCCACTGAGGGCTTTGATCATCCAGTAGGGTGTGAATGTCTTGTTTCAATTTGACGTTGGCTTCCGGAGACAAGCCTGAATAGTACCCGCGTATCTGAGCATTGCCATCGACCAGAACAAACATCTGGCTGTGCGCGATCAAGGTGTTTGCGTCCCGTGGTGACGTGACCGGAAGCTTGAATCCATCCTTGCTTAAGTCCCACAGGACGCCTCGATCCCCCGTCAAGAAATGCCAGTGTTCGAAATCCGCGTGAGATTTCTTGCCGTACTGTGTTAATACATGTGGCGTGTCAAATTCAGGATCGACCGTAAACGAGACGAGTTCAGTGACACCCCAAGCATTGTCGCTTTTCAACTTCTGTTGCAGTTCGGCGAATGCTGCGGTTTGGGCGGGGCAAGTCATCCCGCAGCGGGTGAAGATAAATGTCGCAACCCAGACCTTGCCACTGAGTTGATCGCGGCTGAACTGACGCCCCGATTGGTCTGTCAGGGTGAACGGTGGCACTGTGCCTAGGATTTTTAACTCGGGTGACGGTGAGTCGGCTGCAGCGTTTTCGATAACTTGCCGATTCGCTCGCTTCGCGATCTCGTCATCAGAGGAGGATTGTGTTGATTGCCGGCACCCTACGGTGTGCATTGTCAAAAGCGTTAACGCCAGCGTCGTCAACGTGTGCCGGAAAACATTGTCGTTTTTCATCACTGAACCGGTGGTGGAGGTGTCGTCGAAAGTGATTGCATGGTGCGATGGAATTCATGGTCGGTTTGCACAATCAGGGTGCCCAATAGTTCGGGATGATTGTATCCGCACATTTGGCTGCTTCGTAAATCAAACGTGCCTGTCGCTTGCGGAGCGGTAAAGTCTACCTCAAACACTAACTCAGGAGCGGCGATCTCATAGACTTTGGCATGGGGGATTTCGACCGTGTAGACAAAATCACGGCTTTTTAGCAGTAAATGAACCTGAGATCCTGCAGGCACGAAAAGATGCTGCTTGCCAAATCGGTCGTCGTTGGTCCCGCTGACGCGGTCCTGCCCAGGGTAGCGAAAGTAAAGTCGATAGTCGCTGGCCATCATTTCAACATCAATTTGTTGGTAAGGCTCTGTAACGATTGACAAAGCTTGTTCCGTCGTGGGGGCTGGGGCCTCGCTGACGCAACCGAGTTTAGTGAGCGCGGTTGCAAGCGTGAGGACCGCGAGGGTGACCTTCGAAACTCGGTTGATTCGGAAGCGAGTTACCATAAGGTGGTCTGCGGCGAGGGGTTCATGGAGTCAGCAAAGGCAACGGTCGTTGATTTGTGAATTAGATCGACCAGTGAAACGCGGACGACGCGGTTAATTTGCTGCCATCGGGCTGCTGCCGTGGCTACCACAACCGCTGAATCGTACTTAAGTCAGCAATCCAAAAATTCAGTGTTTTATTAGTGCTTTGTCAAAAAACACGCATCATACGTCTTTCCGAGGGTAAAGTTCCTGCGGCATTACCTTTGTGGATGTTGCCACGTTGTCAGCGATTTCGCAGACCCTTCGACAAGCAAGTAGTCGCGTCCACTTGCCAGCACGCCGAAGGATTCAACGTGTCCCGATGGCCATGAAACGGTCACCTCTTCAATCGTTTCAGCTTGACCGCATCCGATGTGAATCTGTCGTTCGTTGGATGCCATGTAGCCATCACCTGTCATCAGTTGCGAGACATGCTTACGAGTCCCGATCATGGCTGTGACGCGTGCGCCGATCGCGTCGCGTGGCGATTGGGTTGCCTTGAGCTCCAATCGAATCGACCGCCCTGCATCGGGGGTTTGATTGACCAGCAGCGCCGCTGGATCGTCCACGTGGCTGATGGCGACATCGCAACGACCATCGCGATCGACATCCAAAGTTACCATTGCCCGTCCGAGATGATCATGGCTGAAGTATTCGCCCAGTGCGGATCGATCCCATTCTTCCCACCGTCCGTTCTCGGTTCGTGAAAACAGTTGTGGCGGCATGCGGTAAGCCACGTCGTCGCGGTCGACTCGATCAACATGCCCGTTGGCAATAACGAGTTCGAGGCCGCCGCCATTATCAAAATCTGCCCATTGAGTGCCAAAGCCAAGCAGCTTCATCGATGGTTCGCTGAATCCCATCTGATAGCTTCGGTCGCTCCAGAAACCAGGGGCGACTTGCTCGTAGTAAGTGTTGTAGTCGTCCGAGAAGTGAGTCATGAACAGATCGAGATCTCCGTCTCCATCCGCATCCGCTGCCGCGATGCCCATTGAGGCTTGGGAGTGCGATTTGCCGCTCGTCCCCAGTCCTCGTACGACACCAAGATCGGTCAATTGGAATGCTCCTCGACTCGGTTGCAGTGATTTGGGCTGAGATGACCAGAGGTGATTGACGGTCATGTCGTTCGCGACCAGCACGTCGACGCCAGGCCGCTCGTCGAGTTCGCCTGCGACGAGCCCAAGTCCCCGACCGGGTGACGTTTGTGTCATCCAGTCGTCGGTCGTTTCCGTAAACGTGCCATCACCATGGCCACGCCAAACACGATCCGGTTCCGCATTAAAAATCAAGGGCGAGCAAGTCCCCAAGCCAAACTTGTTACGGCACTCGCGTTCAAAGGGAGCACGCCCCGCACAGTAGTTGGCTTCATAGATATCCAGAATCGAGTCACCATCGAGATCAACCATTGCGACGGAGGTGGTCCACTGTTCCCCAGCGAGTCCCGCCGAGTCCGAGACGTCCGTGAAGGTACCATCACCATTGTTTCGATAAAGTCGATTGCGACCGATGTTAGCGTCAAACAGATCAGGGAAACCGTCGTCGTTATAGTCAGCCACAGTAAGACCCTGGCTGAAACCGGTGTCGCGATATCCCGCCGCCGCAGAGACATCGGCGAAACTTCCATTCAGGTTGCGGCTGAGCCGATTGGGCGATGAGTCGTTTTGCAGCGCCGTGCCATCGAGGGCAGCAGCGGCGAGATCGGGCCAACCGTCACAATCAAAATCAATCACGGCGATCCCGCCTCCCACACTCTGCTCGATCGAGTGTCCTCCCACTTCGGGAGCTGGAAGGGAGATGTGGATCCAATTGCGCTGGCGAGCTTGGTCGGAAAACGCAATTTGCCCTTTCGCAGTTGATGCCGGTGCGTCCAAGAGTTGGGGCGAATCTCCCGCCGTCGTACCTGACAAATCACTTAAGTCAACCTGAGATGCAGCCATCATTTCCGGCAATTGCCACGGGCTTTGTTGTTCCAGTTGATTGCGAATCGACATGTATCGCTCACGCAAATCGGGAAGTTTCTCCTGCGGTAGTGAAACGGCGACTCGCGCCCAACCTTCGGCTTCCCAGACCCGTCCGAGAGCCAGCATCGCCTCGGCCACACGCATGCAAGCCGCCTGCGACTGATCTCGTCTTTCAAGATGGATCTTCAATGCATCACGAAGTTCAGTGTGCTTGACGATCAAATGGGTTAATCGTGTGGCGTCATCGGTGCGTTGCAGTTGGTGTATCGACACCAGCAAGTACGTTAGGGCCTCGGGATAGATCGCACCACCACGTCGGAGCGATTCCCAAAACGCTTTCGCGGCCGCCTCGTGATGACCTCGGGTTTGCTCCCATCGACCGAGCACCATCCAGTACTGTGGCGAATTGTCGGCGGACTTGGGGGCTGATTCTTGCCACTCAGCAAGTTTTGCATCCTCGCCAAGTTCGGCGAGCGATTGTCCATACAAGGCATACGCAGGAACGAACTGCGGAAATCGTTGCACGATGGGCTTCAATCGTGCGGCAACTGCGGTCCAGTCTTGGTGCAACGCATCGAAGCGTGCTAAGCCAAATTCGGCACGACGATCTTCGCCGGAAATGGCGAGTACTTTTTTGCAGCTATCGACATCCGGTTCCACACGTACCGGATCCGCCAACACCAGCAGCGATTCGGGATCGCTTTGGCCGCGTTGGACCAGCCACCGCAAGGCAGGCACTGCGGCTTCGGGCATTCCGAAGGCCGCCGCCAATCCAGCCAGTTCGTAACGCGATTGAGCATCGGTGGGAAATCGTTCGCTCAGCGTTTGCAACGCTTCGATCGCTTCGTAGGGACGCCCGGCTCGAATCAGACTCTTGGACCATTTATCGAACAACTGCCGATCCGCAGTCGCCCCGTATTCGTCAATCGCCGATTGGTACAGCACGGCAGCGGCCCCCGCATTGCCGCGATGGTTCGCTAAGTCAGCAGAGAGCTCCAAAGCTTTCGGATGATGTGGATCTGCCAACAAACACTGCTTGAGTGCATGATCAGCAATCTCAAATCGCCCCTGTGCCATCGCGTTAATGGCGTGGTCGATAAGGTCAACCGTGGGCTCGGCACCACGACTCGATTCCTGCGAATCGGTGTCTGAAATCGCCACATCGGGTAAGCTGGGTTGGTGGCATCCTGACACCAAAAGTGATGTCAATAAAATGGCTCGCACCAAGCGAGTCGGCAACGGAATTCGCCGATTGATGAACAGCAAGTGAGGAAGCATGTGCGGATCTGCGGCGGGAATTAAATAGGTTGCTTGGGAGGCGAGAGTATTGCAAGTCAAATTCACGACTGCACCCAATCCGTGAATCCTCAAAGGAAGTTTGTTCGTATCTCGTACCTCTCGGCAACCCTATTTCAGTCGAATCTCGGCCACCGGCAAGCTCCAGCCAGAATCAGTGATTCATTGTAGGGTGACTCTCCGAGTCGTCATCGCTCAGTTTTGTAGTTTGCGGCCTGTTGTATTTGTAAACGCGATTTTCACTTAATTAATAGCCCTGCGAGCGAGTAAGGGGGGGCTGGGTGGCTCGCTAATAATAGCGAGAAGAACAAGCAAACGTGGGAATTCAAACAAGTCTAATTGATTTCTGAGTTCCAGGGGGGCAAGTCTTGATGCGGTGTGTCCCCTCTTTCGAGGGTCTCGCGTGCGGGTTGAATTGAGTGTCAAAATAATATTCGCAGTAACTGGCGATGCCAAAATTCCGTGTCAATTCCGAGTTTTTTGACAGAGACTTATGAGAGCTCTGACCACTGAATATCTAACGTTATCGCACATTCTCCACATTGTTTTATTGTTTCGTCACTCACCTAAGCAGCGAAGTCTCACATCGGAGTCGGGGCATCTACTTGCCTGGGGCTATTGGTTTGTGCTTGTGATTGCACTCACCGGCTGCCAGCAAAAAGCTTCCGATCATCCGTCGCCGACAATAGCGACGCCGGAACGGTCACGAGGGTCGGTGCCGGGTCGGTTGCAAGAGGCCGAGCGTCATCTAAGTGAAGGGCGATCTGTGTCCGCGTTGCAACTTGTGCACCAGATCCTCCGCGACACGCCTGAGAATCTACAGGCATTGGAATTGGCCATTAAGATTCATTCGGGACGTGACGAGTTCGCCGAGGCTGCTGACTACGGCACGCGGTTGGCGCAGCTCTCCTCTCAAGACGCGTCGGCGATATTGATTCGTTGCTTTGACTGGAACCTAAGAGCGGGGCGTTATGAGATTGCCGAAGCGAATTTGCTCAGGGCGATTGAAGTTGCGCCTGATGATATCGACTCGCGACGCTTGCTCGTAAATTTGTATAACGCTCAAGGACGGCGGATGGAAACACGTACACATGTTGAACAGTTAATCCGCTACAAAGCGGTCAGTTGGGAAGAGACGCTTAGTTTGATCGATTTGCGTGGCCCCTTCACGCTCGTGACATTTGATTCCGTCATTGATGATTCGCAAGCTTCCTTGTTCTGGCTTGGGAAAATGAGAATGGCATATGAGGATTTCAGAAGCGATCGTGGAAATGTGATTGCCACGGTGAAACGGGTTGTTGACAAATGTCCCAACAGCGCCGCTGCGCATGCGTTCTACGGACGCTTGTTGGTGGAGAATGGGCGATACCAAGCACTCAAGTTATGGTCGGATCGGCTCCCTGACGACATGCTGTTGCAACCAGAATACTGGAGTACCGTCGGCGCCTGGCTGCAGCATCAAGGGCGTCACCAGGAAGCGATTCGGGCGTATGGAGAAGCATTGCATTTGGATTCGGGCAACCGCGAAGCACTACGAGAGTTGATTCGTTCGCTTGATAGTATTGGAGCGGAAGAGCAAGCGGTTGCGTTGCGAGAACAGTTGGCGGTTTTGGATCAAATTTTTCGCTTAGCCCGCAAAGCCGATGCTGAACAAGCGATGTGGATTGCCACCGAGTTACAGAAACTTTCAAGACCATGGGAAGCTTTGGCCTGGATGAAACGCTCGGCACAGCTTGCGGGAAGGCTAGGCCAGATCATCCCTGAATTGGATCGACGTTCCGCTATGGTGATACGATGGGAAGGCTCTGCGTCGACGGACCAAATCGCCCAGACACGGTTGAGGAAACTGCTGGGCTTCGACGTTCATGATTGGCCGATGCCTGAACTGGATGAGCTTTTTCAGGATCCGAAGATGTCGATTGCGTCGACTTCCAGCGACAATTCGGCAGCGGGTGTTCCGGGGCCGTTTGAACCTCTCGAGCCCGCTCTTCGCTTCGACGACATCGCGAGTGCCAGCGGGCTGGATATCGACATTGAAACTGGTTTTTTTGATGAAGACGGCTTCTATGCGTATCAAGTTGACGGCAGCGGCCTCGGCGTGCTGGACTACGATCTCGATGGTTTGCCCGATCTCTACATCATGCAGGCCGGTGGCTTACCGAATGATCCAATCGGTTCCAACGCGAACCAACTGTTTCGCCAAGTACAGGGCGATTCGTTTCACGAAGTAACCGAGGAAACTAGGACTGGCGACCGGAGTTATGGTGCCGGCGTGGCGGTTGGTGATCTTAATCAAGACGGCTTCCCTGATCTGTTGCTCGGCAACGTGGGGGCCTCGGTTCTGTTGATTAATCAAGGAGATGGTAGTTTCCGAAACGCGAGTCATTTAATCCAAGAAAACCCGACGGTTTGGACTTCGAGTTTCGCGATTGCGGACCTCAGTGGTGATCATCTGCCGGAATTGGTTCAAGTCAATTACATCGACGACAAAACGGCATTTGAAATTCGATGTTCAAAAGACTATTCACATTGTCAACCACAACGATTCCGTACGGCAGCGGACCGAGTGCTCAAGGGCAATTCCGATGGCACCTTCTCGACCTGGAAATCGCTCCGAGCGATTGACAGCGATCCCAAGTTGGGACTCGGCGTGGTGGTCGCTAACTTTGACAAACAGTATGGAAATGATTTTTTCGTAGCCAATGACGGTGATTTGAATCACTACTGGGTCAGCACCTCGAATGTGGACAACACCGAAGACCGGTTTGGAATGATCGAATCAGCGGGGTTGCGTGGCTGCAGTATTGGGCAAGGCGGAGGTGCCCAAGCATGCATGGGAATCGCTGCGGGCGACTTCAATCGAGACGGGATGTTGGACATGCTCATCACCAACTTCTACCACGAACCAGTCAATTTGTTTATTCAGAATCGGCTTGGTTTTTTTTCCGATCAGGCGACGCAATACGCATTGAAAGCACTTTCGATGCCAGTGTTAGGATTTGGTGCTCAAACACGTGATTTCGACAACGATGGTTGGCTCGATCTCGTCATGCTCAACGGCCACGTTTATGATGCCACGGACCAGGGGATCCCATTTCTCATGCGATCGCAATTGATGAAAGGGAGTCGTAGCGGTTTCGCACTGACGCCGCCCGAGGTGGCAGGGACTTACTTTCAGCGCGAACAACTGGGGCGAGCACTGGCCGTATGGGACTATAACCGCGATGGGCGAATGGATCTCGTCGCAAATCATTTGGACCAACCCGTGGCGGTCTTGCAAAACAATTCGAATTCGCTGAATTGGCTACAACTCGAGCTGGTTGGGACAAGCAGCGAGCGAGACGCGATTGGTGCTGTGGTTACCGTGGTGACCGCAGATTCCCAATCATGGACGGCCTTTCGAACTGCTGGCGATGGGTACAGGGTTAGTAATGAACCGGTTCTCCATTTCGGCGTCGGCCACGCCGAGTCGCTCCAGCGTGTCGAAGTGACTTGGCCCAGCGGACAAACCCAATCCTTCGATCATGTGCCATCGAATGCGCGTTATCTATTAATCGAAGATTCCAGTACACTCTACTGCCGCAATCCAGAATAAACCTGAATTGTCTTGTGCTGGAGAGACCTGTTTGACGCGACGATCGCATCTCGACTCAACTTTCAAATTGGTGATCGGCGAAGCTACAAATCGTCGGCGTCGTGTCGCCGCCAATGGACTCGTGCCCTCGCCCGCTCCCCAAAAAAGCGAAGCGGCTAACCCAGGAAATTGAACGTGGCGGACCACGAAGCTGGTGGGCTTAGTGCCCTGCACCGATGCTGCGATGGAAATGGTACAATCAGATTCGCAACGATGCTCTTTGCGTGTGCTCCTGCGTGATCCGAAACCGCTGCCAATATGTGTTGAATGAACAAGCGAACCCTTTTTTTAGTGACATTCGGTGCCCTGCTCCTTTTCTTAGCAATCGGCATTCGATTTATTTTGTCGGAGTCAACGCCAGCAACCGAGGCAGTGGATCGGTCTACGGCATCGCCCCGCCTCTCCCCGCCGGTTCATAGCGACGAGTCTGCTGCCGAATCCGATCCGACCTCTTCCCCCAGTTTTCCACGCGATTTCGGTGCCAGCGGACGGAAAGAGCAGCAGAACAATTCCCGCTCAACGCTTACGGCAGCGGTTTTGGGGCCTCAGAGCGAAATCGGAAACGGATTCGTCGGTTCAACAACCTGCCGAAAATGTCATGCAGAGGCTCATGAATCATGGCACTCGTCTTATCACCGGACGATGACTCAGCAAGTCAACGAGCAAACCGCACCCGCTGCGATCATTAACCAAACGGTGACCATCAACGACAGAACTTATGTTTTCGAAAAGAATGGCGACCATTTTGAGGTCAGCTTTCCTGATCCCTTGGTGGGAAATCAAGTTCGACGTCGCCGGCTCGTTTTGATGACCGGGTCTCATCATCTGCATGTGTTTTGGTATGAAACGGATGTGCATGGTACTCCCGGTCAGCTGGATATCGTGTTTTTGAAGGAAGAGCAGCGTTGGATACCACGTGAGTCCAGTTTTTTGCGGCCCAGCGTTCACTCCAACGTTATCGAGCTAGGGACCTGGAATCGCACGTGTAGCCGCTGCCACGCTACCCATCCTACCGAAGGGTTTAATGAGTTCACTGAAGACTGGGATACTCGAGTCACCGAATTTGGAATCGCCTGCGAGGCATGTCATGGCGAGGGTGCGGGGCACGCACACAAGCATGCTTCGGATCCGTCCGCCATTCTCTCCATTGCGAATCTCGACAGTGACCAGATGAGCAGGCTCCCAGACAGGATCGTCAATCCCAAACACCTTCCCAAGCAGGCTTCCGCCGACGTTTGCGGACAATGTCACAGTATTTTTGTTCCTGACTACGATGTCGTCAGTCGGCCTGATTACATGCGTGATGGCAATCCCTTTCGCCCGGGCGAATTACTTAGCGAAGTTGGGTTCTCGCGTGTTGTTCGGGCCACCGCGGAATTTCGAGATACGGAAACGTTTCAGCGATGGTCATCGATGGAGGAACTCAGCAGTGGTTTTTGGTCCGACGGGACACCTCGTATTGCGGGGCGCGAATACAACGGATTGATCGAATCGCCCTGTTTTCAGAAAGGCGAGATGACGTGCTTGTCCTGTCACACCATGCATCCGCCCACAGAAAGGGATGTTAACGAATGGCGTGACGACCAATTGAAACCTGGGATGCGAGGTGATTTAGCTTGCCTGCAATGTCATCAGGAATATGAAGATAACATTGCTGAACACACCCATCACGCAGTTCAATCCGAGGGCAGTCGCTGCATGAACTGTCACATGCCGCACACCACCTATGGATTGCTTAAGACCATCCGTAGTCACCATATCTCAAGCCCGTCAATTCAGGCCAGTAAAACGAGTGACCGGCCCGATGCCTGTTCACTCTGTCACCTCGACAAAACGTTTGGTTGGGTAAGCCAGAAACTAAGCGAGTGGTACGGGCAGGAATTTGAAATCAAGGAGCCATTAGAAGACTCTCAACCGGTTTCGACATCGGTCTTGCACCTACTCCGCGGTGACGCAGCGCAGCGAGTGGTGCAGATCGCTGCCATGGGCTGGGAACCTGCTCAGCAAGCATCGGGAACCGACTGGATGGAACCATTTCTCTTGCTCGGCCTCAATGATCCTTATGATGCCATTCGAATTGTTGCTGGACGATCGCTGCAAACGTTGCCGCAGCGTAGCGCTTTGGAGATCGACCCGCTGGCGCCCGCTCGGGAGCGAATGGAGATTTTTAATCAATCCATTAAATTGATCGACGAAAACACAGAACTCCTACCGCGGCCAGAGGTCCTGGTCGACGAAAACGGGCGTTTTGACTTCCCTCGCGTGCGAGACCTCTTAGGGCAACGCAACCATCGGCCAATCTACCTGCGAGAATGATTCAGACGCAGGATAGCTCTGTTTTCCAATTTGACTATTCTCGCAGCGGAACGGCATGAGTCATTCTGGACTCGCTTCATTGGGCGGCTCGCGCCATACCGCTTATCTTTACACAATCGAGCGTTGTGTATATCCGTCGCGTGATTTGGTGTCGAGGAGCGTGGGCGTTCCGCCCACGCTCACCCCATTGATTTCAGTGAGCGAGTCGTACACGGACCGTATCACCCGTAACCAATAACACGCGTAGCCGAACTCGCCGGAGTTTGGTTACACAGCGTTTCACCAATGAGTCTCATCCGAGGTGCTTGAGAACGGACTTGCCCTGGATTTAGCAGTTGCTGACTTGACGCAAGAGGGGAGTAATGCGACTATATAGACCATTGTCTCGTGCTGCGCCCACTTCATTGCATAAAGTGGTGATGCACGAGTGAAGTCTCTAAAGCGGTTTAAGTTCATTTAAGCTGTGGCCTTGTAAGGCCAATAAACCCAAGGAATTTATCATGATCCGCAGTTCAATGCTTTTGCTTTCTCTTTTTGTGATGACCATTTCACTGACCGGGTGCGGTTCCAACGATGGGACCACCTACGACGTTGATTCGGCGCCTCCGGTGACTCAGGATGAGGTCCAAGCGAGAGAAGATTACGAGGCCCAGATGAAAGCTGAACACGCAAAGCAATACGGAAGCTAGTTCTTCCCTGACAAAACAGCCTTTCGCTATTCTATCCCGTTTTGAGAGGTGGTTGGTTGGCTGATTTACAGGTGTGTGGTTGCAAATTGTCTGTCGCAGCCGTCTGCCGTTTATTCGTGTTTTTTTCGAGGATTTCTCGCGAAATCCTGTGAAGCGTAAGGACGTCCTGTGAAGCGTAAGTACGTAATTCCGTAAGTTTGAGCGGAAAATTTGACAACGCTCCAATGGTCTGTTAACTTCCACTAGGTTTGGGCTGTGCGCAATTAGGTTGCGCAAACCCAATCATTTCTTCTTCTCTTCTTTTAATTGTAAGGCTGAAAACAAATGAATTCTAAATCGAGGCGGGGTTTTACCCTCGTCGAACTGCTGGTAGTCATCGCGATTATCGGTGTGTTGGTGGGGTTGCTACTTCCTGCGGTCCAAGCCGCCCGGGAAGCTGCACGCCGCATGAGTTGCAGTAACAATTTTAAACAGTTGGGGTTGGGGCTGCACAATTATCACTCCGCATACGACAAGCTGCCCATGCAGCGTGGTGGTACATATGAGCTGGGGGGGGAAAGCAACCGCTTTAATCTCTCGTTTCTCGTTGGAACACTGCCCTTTATCGAGCAACAGTCGCTCTGGGAGCAGATTTCAAATCCCAGTAATATTAACCGAGATGGCACACCGCGAAGCCCTGTCTGGCCTCCAATGGGGCCCGGTCCCTGGTACGCGGATTACCGTCCTTGGGTGACGCAAGTCAATTCGTACCGCTGTCCGAGTGATCCAACGCAGCCGACTGCGACCCAAGTGGCATTCACGAATTATGCTGCCTGCGAAGGAGACGCTTTCTTCGAGCAGCACCACAATGGCAAAAACAATAATGGCAACTCGAGTGGCGATGGAACTTGGGGCGCAGAGGCCGGCAATCGCTGGGCTCGCGGAACGTTTCATGGGCGAAGCTTTACTGGCTTCCGCGATGTTCTCGACGGTCTTTCCAACACGATCATGTGTGGTGAAATCGTCGTCGGAAATAGCCAGAAAGAGACTTTCAGCAGCATCCACCGGGACGGTAACGTGGCCTCCGTTTCGCCGAACTCTTACGAAACCAGTGGAGTCATTGACCCCAATCGACCAAATTTTTGGTCGACGACAGCCAACTGGGATAGTAACCCGAATCACCAACGCGGACGTCGTTGGAGTGATGGTCGGCAAACGTACACAACCTTCGTCACCATTCGCCCACCGAACGGTTACAATGTTTGCCGCGGTGAGGGAAATTTCGGGATTTACTCTGCTGCTAGCCGTCACCAGGGCGGGTGCCATGTGCTGATGGGCGATGGCGCCGTGAAATTTATCACTGAATCGATTGAAGCGGGCGATCAGAGCCACGTTCCATTTGGCCGAGCCAATCCAGGAAATGGTCTGGGCGCCAACGATGGAGTGGGCATGGCAAGTCCCTACGGATTGTGGGGAGCCCTGGGAACCCACGCAAATGCAGAGACGATTGGCTCGGAATTCTGATATGGGCTACAGTGCTTTAAGCTAGCACAGTTTGCTGCTATTTGATGACGGACGTGACTACCTAGGTCACGTCCGTTTTTTTTGTGCCTCGCGGAAGTAGGCAGGACACTCGAAGATTCAAGGACAGCTCGGTTCTTCAAAATTGCGTGGCTTTCTAAGTCGCGTTCATACTCCGTTTATTGTCTCGACGATTAGATGAGTCACCGTGCTCCCACAACGGTTTGCCCAATGAGAGACAAAGGTATCATTGCTTTGTCTTGAGGGAATTCGCGAGTCTTTTCGAGAGAGCGTTCCCATGGCGCCGATTGCTACTGGTTGAAGGGGCGGGCATGGCTATATTACAAGGCGAACGTCGATGAAACATGTTAGTTGCTGGCTCCGTTCTTCGAAGCGTTTTAATTGCTTCTCGACTCACAATCGAAAGTTTGATTTGCGAGAGTGTCGAGTATGTATGCCGTATCTGTTCGTTGTTCTGATTGCAGCAGCGACTGCTGGGTGTGGTGGTAGCGACACCGGAGTGTCGTCGGAGGAACTTCTTCGGCGTCAGCAGTTGAAACAAAGTGCCGCTTCGTCAAAAGCAAAAACCATGGACGAGCGTCTTGCGGCGGCTCGAGCGTTTCTTGATCAGCGGAATCATGTTGCGGCGCAAACGGAGCTGCGGCCCTTGATGATCTCGGATCGCGACAATCCTGCTGTCCTTTTGCTCGCGGCAAAATGCGAAGCGGCCGCTGGCGACAAACTTGCTGCCGTCAATCTTGTCGGCGGCATCGGCGAAAGTGACGCGGACGCGTACCGCGAAGCCCTTTGGGTTTCATCGGGGTGGTTGGCCGATTTGCAGCAATATGACCACGCGATCGAGCGTCTCCAGCAGATGTTGTCGCTCGAGCCCGATGCCGCTCAGGGGCATCGGCGAATCGCGACGGTGTTGGACAAGCAGGGGCGTTTGTTTGAAGCGGCTTCTCATCGAAAAACATTATTGCGGCTTGGCGATTTTAGCGAAAAAGACTTGTTTTCGCTGACCGATCGAACTCGTCCTGTGATCGATGGATCCTCTAGCGATGCGTCTCGCCAGGACGCTTGGATCGCCAGCCCGCTGGCGGAGACTCGGCAGGCCTATTCAAACCGTGACGTCCATCGCACGCTCCGGTCGGTGCAGGGGATGGTGTTGCAGGATCCCGATTCGACCGCGGTTGCTGCATTCGCAGCACGTGTTTATGCCGAATTGTCAGAAGACCAGAGGCTTGCCGATTTGCTCGGGCAACTGCCTCCGGGGATCGGCCGCGAGCCCGAGTATTGGTACGCGATTGGATTGTGGCTGCAGCGACAGGGACAACATCGTGAAGCGGTGCGATGTTTAGGGGAAGCCATTGCTCGTGACGAAACGAATCGCGGCGCACTGTCGGCCCTGATGCGTTCATTGACATTGTTAGGAAAGACCGAAGCGGCGAACTGTGTGAATGAGCAGTTGCAGCTATTGAGCGAGACCTTGCAGATTGCGTCAACGTTCGCTGCTCGTCCTGGAACGCCTGAGGAATTAAAGCGAATGGCAGAGTTGCTCGTGGATCTTGGGCGACGTGATGAAGCGATGGCATGGCAAATGGTTGCCGGGAAGCGGTATGCTGCAAGCGATGATGAGCTGCAACTTCTCTCGCAACAATTGTCGTCGCTTGCACACGGGGCCGGTTCGAATGCGTTTGCTGCAAAACGGGTTTGCAATATCGATTTAGAAAAATGGCCGTTGCCGTCGTCCCAGTCGTTGGCGAGTCGGGGATCCAACAGCCTTGAATCCGGTGCATCACCAAGCCCCACGGCGTTGGGGGCTGAGATTCGGCTCGTGGATGTGGCGGATCGTGTGAGGTTGAACTTCCAATACGACAATGGAGATGATCCATCGGACGATTCAAATCTGTTGCACCACATGACCGGTGGAGGGATTGGAGTCATTGACTTTGATTTGGATGGTTGGCCCGATTTGTACCTCGCACAAGGTGGCGGAGAGGCGTTTGACCCGCTTGGTTCCAAGCCCAATGCACTGTTTCGCAATCAAGGTGGAAAGCAATTTGAGGAATGTGGCGAGCGGTCGCAAACAGGCGACCTTGCATATGGGCAAGGCATTGCGACGGCGGACATCAATCAAGACGGGTTCCCTGATTTGCTCGTCGCCAATATCGGCCAAAATATGATTTACCGGAACAATGGGGACGGCACCTTTGCGAAAAGCGAATTGCCACAGGTCAATTCACAAGGTGATTGGACGAGTTCGATTGCGTGTGGCGATTTGAGTGGAGACCATCTGCCCGAGATCGTTGAGGTCAATTACGTCGATGATCCGTCGGCAATGGAAATTTACTGTTCTCCTATGCGAGATATTTGTAACCCAAGTGTGTTTAAGCCTGCGGTGGATCGCGTTTGGCAAGTGGATGTCGAGGGTGGTTTTTCGGCGTACCGCGGATGTGAGGGAATGGATTCAAAGCCGAACTATGGATTCGCAGCTATTATCTCAAGTATTGATTCGGTGCCTGGTAATGAGTTGTTTATTGCGAATGACACCGGGTTCAACCATTACTGGGTTGAGCAGCGGTCGACCGACGATCAATCCCGTCGTCGTTCGGGCCGTGCTAGTGCGGATCTGCAAACATCGCTCCAGCCAAGCCGTCGGTTGGTTGAATCAGCGTCGGTGTTTGGCTGCGCCGCAGGGATTCAGGGAGAACGTCAAGGATGTATGGGGATCGCCAGCGGGGATTTTGACCGCAATGGGCAGCTTGATTTGCATGTGACCAATTTTTGGAATCAGGCGTCGGATCTTTATTTGCAGCAGCCGAGTGGTTTGTTTGTCAATGCAAGTTCTACGCATGGGCTTTATCCCGAAACTCGGATGACGGTCGCATGGGGGACGCAAGCGGTTGATTTTGATCGCGATGGCTGGCTTGATCTCGCGGTGCTTAACGGTCATCTCGCCGATCATCGCCATCGCGGTGAACCGTATCAAATGAAGCCACAGTTGTTTCGTGGCAATCAAGATGGATTTCAGCTTGTTGATCACAAATATGATGGGAAAGACTATTGGTCTAGGCCAACACTCGGTCGTACGATGGCGGTTCTCGATTGGAATCGGGACTCCAAGCCAGATCTTGTTACAAATCATTTGGATGCGCCGGTTGCTCTACTTGAAAATCAGACGCAATCGAGCGTTCCCATTCAGTTTGAATTGGTGGGGACGGCAAGCGAGCGAGATGCCATTGGTGCGGTGGTCAAGATTCAATGTGGCGACCAGAGTTGGAGCGGTCGGGTCATCGCGGGTGATGGCTTTTTGTGCAGCAGCGAAGCCGTCGTTGACTTTGGGATCGGCCTGGCGGAACAGGTCGATGCTGTTCACGTCGTCTGGCCCTCTGGGGAAACGCAATTATTCAGCGGGATCGAGGCGAACGCGCGGTATCTGATTGTCGAAGGGGATTCGGATCTGCATCAGCGATAAGCGCATCGGCCAACCTTCCCCGCTAGAGTGCTGCTTCTTCGATTGTGATCACTTGATCCAGGGGGATGCTGTCGAGTTGCTGAACTTGGCCGCTGGTCCAGCGGACTTCGATTTGACATGGGGCGTCAAATTCGCCGCAGCCAATGACAAGCGTTGGCTGGTGGGATGTTCAAGACACGCCGCGTGACCGGTTTCCGTGACACGCTCGATGGATTGTCCAACACGATCATGGGTGGCGAGATTGTGTGTGATGCAGGTCGCCGCGAGATCATCGCTCAGCCGGTACCAAGGCGTCGCCCATGTGTTGATGGGCGACGGCGCGGTGAAGTTCATCACCGATTCGACCGAGGCCGGTAATCAGACGGTAGGGATCATCGTTCCCGGAATGGCCAGTCGCTATGGTTTGTGCGGCGCGCTAGGGACGGCGATGGGCGAGGAAACACAGACGCTCGAATAGTCACGCTGGTTTTTCGTTCAAGCAGAAAGCGGGTCGGCTCCGATGAGTCGATCCGCTTTTTTGTTGCGTGATTTAAGTGGTGGCGCAACGTGCGTAAAGCCGTCGTCCACGTTGGTGGCAAGTAGACGGATGGTTTTCACGAGGCGTTGGGGGAGAGGCGGATTACGACGAGGCTTTGGTGTTGACGTACATCATCCGCAATGCGTGAAGGGCTTCAGAGAGCATTGTGGATTCATCGTCGCTGAGATTGCCTTTGGTCTTTTCGCCAAGCATGTCGATCGTATCGATGTAATGTTTGGCAAACGGTTTGTTGACCTTGGCTTCGCCGCTGGCGGGGTCAGGGATCTGGCCCAGCGTCGCCATTGCTTGAGTGAACAGCATCGAGATCAGTACTTCGAACGATGCCGGAGGCGGTGCTTGCATCGCTGCGTGTTCACCCCCCTGTTCCGCTTCATTGGTTGCGGAAGCGTCGGTGGTTGGTGCAGTTTTCTCGGCCGTCACCGGTTTGTCGTCGGGGGCCTGCTTTGACGGCTCGCTGTTGCCGCTGTCGGACTCGGCCGCCGCTTTCGCACTGGCGGCCTCTTTTTCTTTAGCGACCTGCTCTTTCCAGTCGCTGTCGACAATGATTTTGGGTTCTTCGGATGGGTTTTTGTCGTTGGGGTCGCTCATGGCAATACCTTTGAAATCGGTGACGTGTCGGGACGTTGATTCCAGTTGTTTCTATCGTTGGCTGACGCTGGGCGCTTCTTTGTTTTCACGCTGCAGACGTCGGTCGACTGCGGCTTGGACGAATCCTGCGAACAACGGGTGTGCCTTTAGTGGTTTGCTCTTGAATTCAGGGTGGTACTGAACGGCCACAAACCATGGGTGATCAGGCAATTCGACGACTTCGACCAATCCGCCATCGGGGCTTGTTCCCGCAAAACGCATTCCGCTGGCTTCAAACTGCTGGCGATATTGGTTGTTGAATTCGTAGCGGTGGCGATGGCGTTCGTCGACTTGGTCGCTTTCATAGGCTTTGCCCGAGATGCTGTGCCGGTCCAATTTGGTGGGTTGGCTGCCCAGTCGCATCGTGCCGCCCATTTGTGTGACGTTTTGCTGTTCGTCGAGCAAGCAGATGACGGGATACGGTGTGTCTTTGTCGAATTCGCTGGAGTGCGCGGCTTCGAGTCCGACCACGTTGCGGCCGTATTCGATTACAGCGCACTGCATGCCCAGACAGATGCCCAAGAATGGAATACCACGCTGGCGTGCAAATTGGATCGCTTGCACTTTGCCTTCGACACCACGTTCGCCAAATCCACCAGGAACCAAGATGCCGTGATAGCCGCTTAGCAGTCGCTCGGCGCCCTCGCGTTCAATATCGGCGCTTTGGATTCGTCCCACACGGATTTGCGCGTGGTTGTGGATGCCTGCGTGATCGATCGCTTCATAGATCGATTTGTAGGCGTCTTTGTGCTCGGCGTATTTGCCCACCACGGCGATCGAGACTTCGTGATGAGGGTTGCGAAGACGGTGTAGCAGGTCGGTCCAAGGCGAGATGTCGAGGGTCGATGCCGGCAGTCCCAGTTTCTTGACAACCAATTCATCAAGTTTGTTGTCGACCAACGAAAGTGGAACCTCGTAGATCGAGAAATCTTTGTCTTTCTCTTCGATCACCGCTTCGACCGGCACGTTGCAGAACAACGCGATTTTTTCGCGATCATCGCGACTGATCGAATGTTCACAGCGGCACACGAGCACGTCTGGTTGGATCCCGATTTCACGCAATTGGCCGACCGAGTGCTGAGTCGGTTTCGTTTTCAGTTCGTCGGCGGCCTTTAGGTAAGGCACCAGCGTCAAATGCATGTACAGGCAGTTTTCGCGTCCCACGTCGAGCGAAAACTGACGAATCGCTTCGAGGAACGGCAGACTTTCGATATCCCCGACTGTGCCACCGATTTCGGTGATCACCACGTCGACGTCGTCGCCCCCCATTCGCTTGATCACCGACTTGATCTCGTTGGTGATGTGCGGAATGACCTGAACGGTTTTGCCTAGGAATTGGCCTTTGCGTTCTTTTTCGATGACCGACAGATAAATCTGGCCCGTCGTGTAGTTGCAATCGCGAGAAAGTCGGCCCGAGGTGAACCGCTCGTAATGCCCCAGGTCGAGGTCGGTTTCGCTACCGTCATCCAGGACGTAGACCTCGCCATGCTGGTAGGGACTCATCGTCCCTGGGTCGACGTTGATGTAGGGATCCAGCTTTTGCATGCGGACCCGCAACCCTCGCTGCTCGAGCAGCATCCCCATCGAGGCGCTGGTTAAGCCTTTGCCAAGCGAACTAACAACGCCACCGGTTACAAAAATGTGTTTCGTCATGGAACGAAATCATACCCAAATGGGAAAAAGACGGAAGTCGTCGCAAAGCTGCAGAATTGCTTTTAGCGAATCCGCTCGGCAAACGCTTGGAAATCGGCTTCGGTGTCGATGCCCGGCGCGGCCGATTGGACGCGTGCGACGACGATTCGCTTGCCCGCTTCGATCGCTCGCAGTTGCTCGAGCCGCTCGGATTGCTCCAGCGGGCTGGGCGGTTGCTTGGAAAACCACTCTAGAAAATCGCGGCGATAGGCGTACAAGCCGACGTGGTGCCAAAACAGCGGCGGTTCCATCGCCAGCGTTTCGGGGGTAATTCCGCCGCGACAATGTGGCACCGCCTCGCGGCTGAAATAAATCGCGTTACCGGCGAATTGAGGATGGGCGGGCGGTTGGTTGGCCTGCCCTGCCCTGCTCTGCCCCGTTTCGCACCCACCCCCCGCTTCGCACCCACTCGCCGCGACGACAATTTTGACGCAGGCCGGGTCGTGCAGCAGTGACTCGTTTCGGATGGGAGTTCCGATCGTGGCGATATCGGCTTGGGCATCGTTGATCAGCACCGTGCCGACTAGGTCAACCGTCGCGGGGTCAATTTCGGGCTCGTCCCCTTGGACGTTGATGAACACATCAAAATCAGGAAATTGGACGGCGACTTCGGCAATCCGATCGGTCCCGCTAGGGCAATCGACGCGGGTCATCACGCATCGGCCGCCGAACGAGTTTACTTCATCCGCAAGTTTAGGATCGTCGACCGCAACCACCACGGCGTCGGCAACGCTGGCTTTCGATGCGGCTTCCCAGGTATGACGGAGTATCGACTTGCCCCCTGCGCTGCGAAGCAGTTTTTCGGGGAGTCGAGTCGATGCCAGGCGAGCGGGGATGACGATCATGCAGCGATTGTTCATCAGAATTCCGAAGTCCTCGTGTTTTGCGAAAATTCATACTCACGTTTCTCATGATCCCGTCAAAAGTGGGTCAAGGTAAACGGGGGCGACCTTGCAACTTGGGCGTTTGACAATGATTTGGCAAGCAGATAGAGTCGTCAATTAACGGTGAGCGGTGCCGCAAAGTCAACGGATCTTGGATTTTGCGGAAACAGGGAACTTCGGTGAAATTCCGAGACGGCCCGGCCGCTGTAACGGATGTTGTTCGCGAGGGAATGTCGCTCTTGGTGACGTTTTCGCGAACCGCCAACTTCTCACTCTTTCGTGCCATTGTTCTTCAAATCGCCTTTGTCGCCATCGGGCGTCGGCCAATTTGGGAATGAGAAGGCGGAAGAAGCTGGCATGCATCCTAAGTCAGAAGACCTACCGCGTCACCGGATGCTTTGGAACTCGCTGCCCACGCCGCGATTCTCGAAAAACCTTCTTGGGTGAGGTTAGCGTCACGATCGGACCGTCTCGCTGTGCAAAAGGCGTTTTGCAGCGAGCCGTTGTTGTTGATTTTCCTAGGCATGAATGCTGTCGGCGACCCTCCCCTGCCCTTCGCGTCTGCGAACCCAGCGGTAGATATCCGGCAATATCCACTCGGTCTTTCCCCTTTAAATCGTTGGCGGTACGTCGATGAGGTTCCTCGATTGTGGACGAACAAACCCGCTGTGGGATAGGCTTCGCGTCTGTCATCCGCAGTCGGTTTCACGCTCACAAATAAATCGATCAAGATCTTGCGGCCAGCAACGCGGCTTCACGCTGATCGAGTTGTTGGTCGTGATTGCGATCATCGGAACCCTTGTTGGATTGCTATTGCCGGCGGTACAGGCGGCTCGCGAGGCCGCACGTCGGATGCAGTGCCACAGTCGTTTGCATCAGATCGGGCTGGGACTGCAGAACTATCACGCCGCGTTCAACCAATTTCCCATCGGGGTGATCCAGCCTCGCCCGCTGTGGCCCCAGGGCAAAGAGTTCGCTTGGTCGGCGATGATGTTACCGCAGATCGAACAGACCGCAGTTTGGCAGCAGATTGATTTCGGCGTTCCCTACGACGATCCGAAAAACGCCGCTGCCGCAGCATCGGTCATTTCGACATTCATCTGTCCCTCGACACCTCGCAGTGACAATTTGAAAAAAGGTCGCGGGGTGACCGATTACGGCGGCATCTACGGTGAACGAATTTTGAGCACCAACAATCCGCCCTCGGGCGTGATGATTTACGACCGAGCGATGCGTTTTCGTGACATCTTGGACGGCACGTCGACGACCGTCGTGGTATCCGAGGACGCTGATTTTCCGGATGGCCAATGGATCAACGGAAAGAACTTGTTTGATCAAGCCTTCCCGATCAACAAAGCGCCCAGTTTTGAAAACGACATGCGAAGTTTTCATCCGCAAGGCGTCAATGCAGCCTTTGCCGATGGATCGGTTCGCTTCCTCAACGAGAGCATGGATCTGACTGTGTTAGCGGCAATTTGCACGCGTGCGGGTCACGAAGTGGTCTCTGATTTTTGATTTTTACACTGTTTGCAACATCCTGTGACGCTCGAGATTGAGCTTCCGCACATGGATAAACTCCACACGATAAACACCTAATATGCGTCAACGTACAAACCAACTCCGCCGTCGCCGCCGACTGATTACCGAACGACTCGAGGATCGACGATTGTTGGCCGCCGGGCCGTATGCACCTGCGGCGGGCCAATTCGGCAGTACGGCGATCGCGATGGACGATCCCGCGATCGTCGCCTGGGCAACCGATTGGAAACAATACGCCCCCGGTTCCGAGGTCAGCGCGACGTTCCAGACCCCCGAAAAGGCGTTGGGACCCGCGGTCGGAACCAGTTTCGATATCGTCTCGCTCGGCCGTGGCGGCGAAATCACGTTGCAGTTTGATATTCCGATTCGCGATGGACTGGGACCCGATTTTGCCGTCTTCGAAAACAGCGTGACCGATACGTTTCTCGAACTCGCTTTCGTCGAAGTTTCCTCCAACGGCACCGACTTCTTTCGCTTTGATACTGACTCGTTGACCGATTCATCCGTGAATGGTTTTGGCAGCGTTGATCCAACAAACATTGATGGTTTTGCCGGAAAGTATCGGCAAGGATTCGGAACCCCCTTCGATTTGAATGAATTGGCGGGCATCAGTGCGGATTTGGACGTCAGTGCAATCAGCCATGTTCGTCTGATTGATATCGTTGGTGACGGATCGCAAACCGATTCCAGTGGCGATACCGTTTATGATCCCTATCCCACGGTTGGCAGCGCTGGGTTTGATCTCGATGCCATCGGGGTGATCAACCAAGCACCCTATGTGGTTTCGTCGGTTGGATTTGAAGATGTAGGTCAGTCGCTGACACCCGAGTCGCACTGGAACGGGCCCGTTTCCGGTGGCACGACCAGCGAGGGCCCTTTTGGTGACCAGGTTACCAAGGGGGAATTCACGAGCGACGAGGCTCAGTTTAACAACGCCTATTCGCTTGATTATGGTTCTTGGTCCGGTTGGGCGTACTCTAACGAAACCAACACATCGACCCCAGGGTTCAGCAACCAATTCAGCGCCATCGCCGGGGGCGGTGCGAATGATTCATCCACCTTCGGTGTCGCCTTTGCCTCAGCGACCGGTGACGATGTCGCAAAGGTCACGTTACCCGAGGATGCGGGGGCGTTGCGGTCGATCCAGATCACCAATACGACCTACGCCGCCTTGTCGATGCAGAACGGTGACTCTTTTGCAAAGAAATTCGGTGGTGCATCGGGGACGGATCCTGATTGGTTCCTGTTGACGATCGAAGGAAAAGACGACTCGGGAGCGAGTGTTGGGACCGTCGATTTTTATCTGGCCGATTATCGCAGTGACGATTCATCACTGGACTACATCGTGGATGTTTGGGCCGAAGTCGATTTGAGTTCGTTGTCCAACGCGAACTCGCTCGAGTTTTGGGTGACCTCGTCCGATGTGGGCGCGTTCGGGATGAATACCCCCGCTTATTTTGCGATGGACGAACTGTCCTTTTTGACCCCAGGAATCGCAGTCGATGTGTTGGACCATGCGATTGTCGAAAACGCCGGTGCCGCTGCGACGACCGGCCGGCTGACACGCGGCGGAGACGACTTGTCCGCCGCGATGACGGTCGGTCTTTCTAGTGACACGGCCGGGCTGATCATCCCGCCGACCGTGACGATTCCCGTAGGCCAAGCGTTCGTCGATTTCGCAATCGGGGTGACCGATAACGACCAAGGCAATGGCGATATTGCGGCATCAATCACCGCAACCTCAGGTGACTTGCAAGCGGTTCGCGAGATCACGATCATCGACGACGAGGTTCCCACCTTGACCGTGTCGGTGGCCGCCGAAGCGATTAACGAAGGCACCACGGTCTCTGGAACGCTGACGCGTGTCAATGCGGATACAACCCAAGCATTGACGGTCCAGCTATCGAGTTCCTCGCCAACGATCGCGTCGGTTGCTGCGACGGTCACGATTTCAGCAGGGGCCGCCTCTGCGACCTTCGCGATCGCGGCGATCGATGACGATATCGATCATGGAACGACCACGGTTCAGTTCACTGCGACGGCGACGGGGTTCCTTTCACTGCCAAGTTCGGCGGAGGTGATTGACAATGACCAACCCGCGATTCGTGTGACTGCAAGCGACAGCACCTACAGCGAATCCGATGCTGCTGCGACCACTCGATTTGAAGATTTAGGCGTCGGACTCGGCAACGAATCCTTTGACAATGGTGCATCCGGTAACGGGCAATTCGTCAGCGATAATTTGACGCTGAACAACGCCTACAACGCCACGTATGGTTCCTGGTCCGGTTGGGCGATCTCTAACACGACCGATACAACGACGCCCGGCTACCTGAATCAATATAGTGCAATTGCGGGTGCCGGAGCCTACGGGTCTCGGACGTACGCGGTGTCGTCGGGCTACGCCGCCGACTTGCCTAGCATCACTCGCGACAGCGATAACGGTGTCGGGTTCCAGCAGTTGTCGATCACCAACACGACTTACGCCGCGCTGTCGATGGCCAACGGTGACACGTTTGCCAAGCAATTTGGTGGCGCCGATGGCTCCGATCCCGATTGGTTTCTGTTGACGATCGAAGGCGTGGACGAAGCCGGTGATTCGGTTGGAACGGTCGAGTTTTATTTGGCTGATTTTCGTTTCGACGATCACTCGCTCGATTACATCGTTGACGAGTGGACGGTGGTCGATGTGTCGTCACTCGGCAGCGCCGTCAAGCTCGAGTTTGCGTTAAGTTCGTCCGACGTCGGCTCGTTTGGGATAAACACGCCTGCCTACTTTGCGGTCGACGATATTGTGATCGCCCAGCCGATTGATCCCGCCAACCCGGTTCCTTTCATCACCGTGTCGCGGCAAGAAATGGACTTGTCCGAGCCGCTCGACGTCAGACTGACCAGCAGTGATGCAAGTCAATTGCGAGTTCCGATGTGGGTGACGATTCCCGCCGGACAAGCCTCCGTCGAGGTGCCGCTGAGCATCGTTGATGACATCGTGGTCGATGGCGATGCGGTCGTCACGATTGCGGCAACCGCCGATTCGCTATCAAGTGAAACGACGGTGACCGTCCAAGACAACGATCAGTCGACGCTCACGGTCACGCTCGGTTCGAACGAGCTGAATGAGTCGCTTGGCAATGCCAACGCGGACTTTGAAGATGCGGGACAACGACTGGTCGACAATTCGTTTTACAAAGGCCAAGACGGTGCGGGAAGCTTCCAATCGGGAGACCTCGTGTTTGCCAATCATTACAATCCGGCCTGGGGTTCATGGTCCGGTTGGGCGTTCTCAAACACCACCGACCAAACCACGGCGGGTTACACAAACCAGTTCAGTGCGTTTGCGGGAAGCGGTGCGAATGGATCGTCAACCTACGCGGTGGGCACCGGAGCAACCGGAAGCTCGGCCGCAGTCATTCAAAAGAACCGTGACGGATTGTTCGAATCGTTGATGGTCACCAATACAACGTATGCGGCATTGTCGATGACCCAAGGGGATGCCTTTGCCAAGAAGTTTGGTGGCGAATCGGGCGACGATCCCGATTACTTGTTGTTGACGATCGAGGGACTCGATGCGAGCGACCAGTCGATCGGAACGGTCACATTCTATCTTGCCGATTATCGCTTTATCGATAATTCACGGGACTACATCGTCCAAGATTGGACGAAGGTCGATTTGACGCAAATCGCCGCAGCGGATCGGCTCGAACTGTCCGTTGCCTCGACGGACGTCGGAGCGTTTGGAATGAATACTCCCGCCTATTTTGCGGTCGATGATGTTCGTGTCCAACCCGCTGCCGAGCTTGCCGGGCACGGCATTGTTCATCGCAACGATGATGATTTGTCGAATCCACTCGTGGTGACGATCAACGCCGAACCCTCGAGCAATTTGTTATTGCCCACCACGGTGACGATTCCTGCCGGTAGTGCTGTCGCGCCGTTCTCGTTTGATGTGGTTAACGACGGTGTCGCCAGTGGCGACAAAGCGATTGCCGTCTCCGCAGCGGTGGACGGTTACACGTCAGTGCCGGGGCAAATCAGCGTGGTCGATGACGACGAAAAACAGGTCGGATTGTGGCTTGATCAATTGGCCTTCGCCGAAGACGCTGGCGTCGGTGCAGTCACGGGAGTGATTTCACGAAATGATGCCAATCTTGACTCGGCGATCGAAGTGTCGCTCGATGTCGGAACCGCCAGCGGGATCGTGTTGCCCACGACCGTGACGATTCCTGCGGGCAGCCGCTCGGTTGTTTTCGCCGGCGACGTCGTCTCGGACGGATTGGCGGGCGAGGACCAAACCGTGACGCTCACGGTCCAGGCGACTGGCTATTTGCCTTCGACCGCCACCATCGAGCTGACCGAAGTGGACCAGCCGGGCTTGTCGATTGAGTTTTCGGCTGCTGCGGTCAGCGAAGATGGCGGCGAGGCCGCTGTTGATTTGACCGTGTCGCGAAATACCTTGGACATTTCTGAGTCGCTGCTGGTTTCGCTCAGCGGCGTTGTCGATTCTCGTCTCGATCTGCCAGCCACAATCACCATTCCCGCAAACGAACGTTCGGCATCGATCACGATTGATTTGATCAACAATGTGCGGCTTGACGGTGATCGTGACGAAGAGGTGACGGTCGCCGCCGACGGTTTCGTCGACGGGGTGGGAACAATTCAAGTCGACGACGATGAGGTCGCGGAAATCGAACTCGTGGCCAGTGGTGGTACGACTCAAGTCAGTGAATTGGGGACGAGCGATACATTCGAAGTTCGCTTGACGGCACAGCCGGCGACCGATGTCGTGCTTGCGGTCGCCGAATCCACCTCGGGTGATTACACGCTCGATAACACGCGGTTAGTGTTCACCAGCGACAACTGGGATGTTCCACAAACGGTGACCGTGACCGGCGTCGCTGACTTCGTCATCGAAGAAAACGAGTCCCACTCGATCGTCGTGTCGGTGGTCCCTGGGGAATCGGACGCTGGGTTTGCCGCTGCCGAATCGGCTTTGCTGACCTTGTCAATCGAAGAAGTCGCGATCGAGAATATCGAATTGGTCAGCCAAGATGACGTGTTGGCCATTCGTGATCTCGATTCCGCGAACACCTTTGCCTTGACGGATGCGGAAGACGGATTGCAGTGGGTGGGCGACGATCGCACTCAGCACCTAAGTGTGGATGCCGCCGTCGTGGGGGATCAAGCCATTACGCTCGACTTGGCGGGTGGAAACGACACCGTCACGCTGAGCGGTTTGTCGACCTTGAAAATCGATGGCGGCGATGGGTTTGATCGCTTGACCGTGACACTTTCGGAAAGTGAAATCGATCTCGCCGCTTTCCTGGCGAACCAGATCAGCGGTTTCGAAGAAGTGGTGATCACGACGACGGAAGCAAAAGTACTAAGTTTGGATGCCAACGCAATGGCTCAGGCGTTTGGTCCTGGGACTTCGATGGTGCTCCATATCGGTGTGTCGCAACTGACCGCGAATGCCGATTGGACGCTTGCGGACCCGACCTTCGTTTCCGGCGTGTTCGCCCAAGTGCTTCGGTTCGAAGGGGTTGAGATCTTGGTCGTCAGCGATTCGCCGTGGCGAAATTCGCGAGACCGATGGGACGTCAACAATAGCGGGTCGGTGACGGCGTCGGACGCGCTGACGATCATCAACCGATTGCCACTGCAAGGACAATCGGGGCTGCCAGTGATCGAGTCGCTCGCTGATTTTACTGGGATGTATTACGACGTTTCGGGCGACGGCAAGGTCACCGCGCTGGATGCACTGAACGTGATCAATCGTCTGAACAGCACCATCGAAACGCCGCCGGCAGAACCCGAAATAACGACCGCCCTGTCCTTGCCTGCGGCAACGCAGTTTGCGGTGGAACCCTCGGCGCTAACTTGGTCTGCGACGAGCT
>NZ_JBFHFD010000006.1:0-50712 GCF_041583735.1 Novipirellula sp. | reverse complement strand
TGCAGCAGCTTGTCAATGAGCACCGTGGCCATGAAGCGAATGTCTAATTTTTTAGAAGGGGGCGAAATCGTAGAAAAGCGGTTCGGCTTGCCGTAATCAAATTGATTCGATTGAGATCAAGTTAAATTGCTGATTCGGACAGCGGTGGCTGCGAAGCCCGCTTTGACATAGGGAATGAATAAAAAAGTTCGATCGATAAGGACGCCGCGAAGAAAAAGAATAATTGCGGCGGTGACTCCATTATCACACGTGATTGCTCGCATTCAAAGAATTCACCTGTTTTGACAGGCGTGGTATCAAAAACGCGATCCGGCGAATTGCACTGAGGGCGGTCTGCCTACCGCTACTTGAGCGGCAAGGGGAACAACCCTACCGGGTGGATAGACCGTATGCGATCGAGCCGTCGAGCAACGCTTGCGGTCGCCGCCACCGATCCCTGACAAAACGCCCAAAATCGACTCGCGAACGAGCCGAGATGCAAGCAATCAAGAGTGATCAGAGTGATGCCAATTCCTTGGTAATGTGAGCCAGCGCGACATCCTCGAGCTCGGTCCGTTTGGCGACCCGATTGACCTCTTCAAATGTCGTCACGCCGCGGATTACCTTCAGCATGCCATCGGCGTAAAGTGTTGACATACCGTTTCTTATGGCGGCGTTACGCAGCTCCAACGTGCTCGCACCTTTGAACATCAATTCGCGTAACTTCGAGTTCACCAACATCAGTTCGTAGATACCAATTCGGCCGCGGTATCCGCTGCGTCCACAGAACGAACATCCCTTCCCTTTGGTGAACTCGGCCTGCTTGATCATCTCCGGTGGCAGCATCGAATCCGCCAGCACACTTTCGGTCGGTTGGTACCGCACCTTGCAGCGGGGGCAAATCGTCCGCACCAACCGCTGAGCCAAGACCGCGATCACACTACTCGCCACCATATAGCCTGGTACACCGATGTCCACCATTCGTGATATCGCACTGGGCGCATCGTTCGTATGCAGGGTACTGAAAACCAGGTGTCCAGTAAGACTAGCCTCGATTCCTGTCGCCGCAGTCTCATGATCCCGCATCTCACCAACCAGGATGATATTGGGAGCCTGACGCAACATCGCACGGATAATGCGAGCAAAATCGAGCCCAATGTTGTGCTTCACTTCGACCTGATTGATCCCGGGCAAGTAGTACTCGACCGGGTCTTCGGCGGTGATCACTTTGCGGTCGGGGCGGTTCAGTGCATTGAGCGATGCGTACAGCGTGGTGGTCTTGCCGGACCCGGTCGGTCCGGTCACCAGGATAATGCCATTGGGCCGACGGATCAGCGAGTTGAAATTGCGGAAGTCGCGTTCGGAAAGACCGAGCTGGCGAACCCCCACCTTGATGTTGTCTTTGTCCAACAGCCGCATCACGCACGATTGGCCATGATTCGTCGGAATGATACTAACCCGCAAATCGAGCTGTTTGTCACCCACCGTGATCTTGATCCGCCCGTCCGTCGGCCTTCGCTTTTCCGAAATATCGATCTTCGACAAGATTTTGATACGGGCGATCACGGCTGATAGCATTCGGCGAGGCACGTTCTCGCGCTCGACCAAAACGCCGTCAATTCGATAACGGATGCGGACGCGATGTTCGAACGGTTCGACATGGATATCGCTGGCCCGCAACTGCACCGCTTCTTGGATCATCAGGTTGACCAACCGGATGACAGGAGCACTGTTGTCGTCGACGGTTTCGTCGCCGCCGGCCCCCCCGCCGTCATCGTCGCTGGTTTCGGTAAAATCGATTGCGGTATCGGTGAATTCTTGCAGCATCGAGTCAGCCGATTCCCCTTCGACCTGCCCGTAATACTGGTTGATCGCTCCGATAATGGCCGATTTAGGGGCCAGTGCGGTTTCGATCTTGCGATTCAGGATGAACCGCAGCTTTTCTACCGTCGCGAAATCGAAGGGGTCGGCGATCAAGATTCGCAGCGTCCCTTCCTCGTCGATACTGAAGGGCAAAATGGTGTTTTCACGAGCCACCGATTCGGGGATCAACTCGATCACCGTTTCGGCGATCCGTTCTTCGCGAAGGTCGACAAAGGGGATTTTGTGGAATTCGGCGAGTGCGAGTGCTACTTCTTCGGGCGTCGCATACTCCATTTGCACCAGCACGTCGCCCACATCCGCTTTCGTGGTCTGAGCCACCCCCTCGGCTTCGGTGAGTTGATCGAGGCTAATGATGCCTTTTTTAAGGAGCAAATCGGTGAATTCGCGAGTCGCTTGGCTCATGACAGATATCTCTACGCGTTTGAAGGGATCGACGTGCGATCAAGATGAGTGTGTTGCGGCGGAGTCTAAGTCGTTGTCTCCGTTAGCTATAGGATACCAAGACAAGCCCACAAAAACACGACGAACTTGGACCAAGCGGCAGCGAAGTTTGTAATTAACGCCGCGCATCGAGGGTCCTCACGTTTGCAACATCCAGCCATGAGGTCGAGGACGCGTGGGGCGTCCTGATTTTCATGAGGTTGCTGCGCGAACGCGCTAGCCCAATGCGACTTGCTGAGAGGCAGCGGTGCGGCGCAAGCCGCCCGGTTGCCGCGAAAGAAACGTTCGACATTTACCGGGTGGCTCGCGCCGCTCCGCTATAAAAACACCCGCTCAAGGCGAAAGCAGATGACATTGAGGCTTGCGCCGCTACCAAAGTAAACGGCATCGCGTGCTAGCCGCCCATGGCGACACCGATCGCCATGATTCCAATGATGCCCATGATCACCAACCCATTAAAGACGAGTCCAAGAATGGCAAAGATTCGCGAGCGGTTAGGTTGACACAGCCCGGCTACCCCCAAACCGATCCCAAGCAGGTTCAGGCCAATGACTCCGAAAATACAGAGTCCCACGATGATCGCAATCGGCGATTCTTCGTTAATGCCTTCCGGGCTGGAGGCCTCGGCAAACCCGGCTACCAAAATGATTGTGAAGGCCCCAATGCCGACCAGGATCGACATGATGAACGAGGCAATCCCAAAGCCTGACTGTTTTTTGCCTTGCGGAACGTCACCTGCAAAGGGGGGGCCGCCCTGTCGTTGCGGTGGCGAGTAGGGGGATGTTGGGGGTGGATTGCCGGTATCGAAACTCACAGTGCGTCGCCTTCTGCGCATTTAAGGTTGTTTTGTTCTCGCCGAACAAGTGCGGCTCATTCTAATGGCGATCCAAACCAATTGCCACTTGCCTGGACCGGCGGGCCAGTTGGGGATGATCGTTTTGTCGACGGAGCGAGTTTTCAGCTTGCGATTGCGATCGAAAAACAAAGCGGACGCACTCGGAGCAACGAAATTGGAGAGCGTCGAAGGTGGCGAGCAGCAAACAATTCCCCGACGCACGCTTCCCCTGCTGGCGGTGAAACGTCAAAATACAAAATGGTGGCGTCGCCACTCCGTGGCGGAACGGTTCATCTCTTTTTATCCCCTTTGTTTGAAATCGGCAAATCCGATTCAGGATCGCACGACACCATGCCACAACTATCACCTACGGGGAACGAAATCGTCCAACGACTAAGTCAGCGTCACGGACTCTCCTCGGACGCCGTCACGCACATGTTAATTGCCATTCATAACGGCAATGGATCGATGGCTCAGTTTAATCATCCCGAATTTGGCGGTTGCGGCCAGTGGATGCGGGGCGGGATGACGATGGTTAGCGATCTGTTTAACTATCAACTGAAGTCTCGCGTTGAAAACATCTGTAACGACATCGCCAACGAATTGGCGAACCACCAAACCTCGCCTTTCCAAGGGTCGTTCCAAAGTCAAAGCCAAGGAGGCCAAAGCCAAGGCACAGGGAACACACAATCACAAGCCTCTGGTGGGATGGGCGGCAACAACAGTCTGTTTGTTCCCGATCCCGATCAAAATTGGTGGCCCGAGGAACTCGGAGTGCCCAACGCGACCGGAGCACAAAACAACATTCGCTACGCCTATTTCTCGTGGAGTCGCCGACTGGCGGTAAAAACAGGCTCCGATATTTGGGTCTACGATACGCTGGATCATCAAATCGGTGGCTTTGGACAACAGCAAGGAGGGGGCAGTTCAATCACGTTCACCAGCCAGTACGGGACGGTCAACCTAGCAAGTCTGCCGGTGATCTCTCGCAACGGAGTGGCTCCAGTGCCACCGACTCCGGCAGCCCCGGCCGCGGCGCCGCCTGCCAACGAAACGGCCCCGAACCCCATGGCAGCTCCGGCCCCGAGCGACAGCGGAAACCGTCAAGACGCCTCTGGTAACGAAGGCATTCTCGGCACGCTCGAGCGGCTTGGAGCGTTGAAAGAAAAGGGCTACATCAGTGACCAGGAATTTGAAGAGAAAAAGCGTGATCTACTGAGTCGTCTTTAAACTGCCGGCGCAGCGAAGTTCCGGCGCAGCGAAATTCCGGTATGGCGGCTGGATTGGCGTAATGGAAATCGTCAAGACGACTGTTCGATTGACGGATGCGGCCCCGAAACTTTTGACACGTTCCGCTACCGTGAAAGATGCTTCACGGCGTCGCCTACGACGCTACGCCAAATCACCGGAACGTTTTCGCGACTTTCGAGCATCATCTGCGACTTCAAACAAAAGGCCTTCGTAGGTATCGACCATCGAAGTCATACCGAATCGTTTGACGATGGAGGTGGCCGCATTGCCAAGTCGCACACGTTCGGATTCGTTTTGGATTAAGGATCGCATCGCTTCGGCGAGCGCATCGACGCTATCGTCCACCAGCAATCCGTTTTCGTTGTGCGTCACGATTTCGCATGAACCACTTTGGCACCTCATCGCGATACACGGCAATCCGGTTGCCATCGCTTCGAGCAGTGCCGAGGGGAATCCTTCGTAGCGGCTGGGCAACACAAACAGGGTGGCGATTTCATATTCAGGTGCGATCGGACGCAGCCAGCCGGGCATCGACAAACGTCGGCTGATTCCCGCTTCATCAGCTTGTCGTTGCAGCTCCTCGCGCACTGCGCCTTCACCCAAGATTTTCAGCGACCAAGCGGGTGCATCGTCCGCGATTTTTGCGAACGCTTCGATCAAACGATCGAAACCTTTTTCGGGTGCCAGACGGCCGACCCCCAAAATGATCTTATTTTCATGCTCGATATCACGGCAACGTGGTGGCGTGATCGCCGAGGGGATCACCGCAATCGGATGGGGGCTAAGGGGCGCGAGCGTATTGGCGATTGCATCGGTCAGTGCGACCACCCGCGCGGCTCGCTTGTAGGATCGTCGCCGCATCGTTTCCCAGAAGAAACCGAGCGACTGCTGGGCCGGGTCGCTGCGTTCGCTGATCACGATCGGTACCTTCATGCCGATGGTCGACAGCAGCACGTCGAGATTGGTGCGATCGCAAAACGAGAGCACGACGTCGGGTTTTTCCGTCGCAATCGTTTTGCGGATCGCCTTGTGCCGGCGATGCAGATTCATCGCTTTATCGACCCGTCCGCGGCTGGCGCGCATCACCCGCAGCGGAATTCGGCGGACCGATTCGGCAACTTCATGCCGGTCGGTGCGGGCGTCATCGAACGTGACCAGCACAACATCGTGATCGCGGGCAGACAACTGGGATGCCAAGGCTGCCATCACCCGCTCGGCGCCACCGCCACTAAGAGAATGGATAATGCAAACGATTTTCACGGATTAATCACTCTGCGGTGGTGCGGGGACGACGGTTCTTCGGTGTGTGGCGATAGTAGTGGAAACCGCGGAATTGGCGAATTGTCGGAACGAATCAGTTGAAAGGATGCTGCGGCCCGACTAGCGTAGGGATTATGCGCAAGCATAGGGTCGTACGGGGGCCCTCCATTTTTAGATCGCGAGAGTCGCAGAATTTTCGCGACAGTCCTAGCCCCCATCATGTTTAGTTGAGGTTTTCGATGAAAAGTATCGTTGTCGCTGCCGTTTTAGCCCTTGCCGCCATTGTCGCCACTTCCGAATCGGCCTCTGCGCAATACCCCGACTCCGGAGGGGTCTTTCCGTTTGGTGGTTACGGATTCTATAGCCCCTACGGCTCCTACTACGGAACATCACTACGTACCCCTCCCTACTTTGCCACCAATCCCCCCGTCTATTACGGTGCCCGTTACGCCCGGCCTTACGGAATGAGCCCCTTCGCTGCGCCGCCGATGGTCAACGCCCCGACAAGTTACCGCGGTCGATTGGAGTCTGAATTTATGACTCCTCCAGGCGCCTCGCATGGCCCGATCGGCAATCCCTGCATTTCTTATTCCGCGTCGGTCAAACCGAAAGCAAAGAAGATGGGTCCCGTGCGAGAGAATCCCTACGTCAGCGAAAACGCCGACGCCGACAAACTGGCGCAAAACTAAGACCGTCTTCGGTCCATTTCGCTCGCGGAATTCGTTGCTGGAACTCGTGTGTGAGTTTCGTCGACACCCGAACGCCGCAATGCCACGCGTCAACGCGCAGGCGTCTTATCTTAGCGATCGCGGCGTAAACCCAGCGTCATCATCAAAAAATTACGCAGCAACGGAATGCACGAAAGTCCGCGGGGTCGCGGAGTCTTCGAGCAGCACGGGGCTCGGGGGCTCCGCCACGCACACGGTTGGCCCCATTCAGGTTTTGCGCCGCGGTGCCGTTTTGAGTTGCCGTTTTGAGTTGCAGCGATCCTCGACCCCCAGCCTGCTGGGCAACTCTCATTGGTAACAACCGGAGTCGCCGGGGCGAATCATTTTTCTAAAACAGTTTCTTTTTGCTTGCCTTGCCCACGTGCGGACCGCTATATTTACGTTCGCATCGATTACCACCCATTGCACGCGAGCAGCAATGGTCGCGTCACAGGATAGCCAATTTCCTGCATGAGCCAGGGTGTCACGCCGCCCGGGGCAAGCGGCGTCGCACCCGCTTTCGAGTTCTTTGCTGCTTATCTGAAGCGAAGACTTGGCAACACAACTCTTTCCGTGGGTTGCTTAATCCACGAAGCGAGCCCCCGCGTCGGCGATGATAGTCAAAACCGCTTGGCCCTGGGGATACGGGCCTGGAAAACAAAGGGACTGGAAAACAACGGGACTGGAAAACAAAGGGAATGGGGCACGAATGACGCTACGCCAATTGATGCCTCCGTTGTTGTCGAGGACGAACACGACTACAAAACTTTAAAAACACAGCTGCTGAAATGGACGCGGTGAGATAATAAAACCCATAGAACATGTTCAGGAAGCAAATGATGGGACTGACGAGCACAACCGTGTAGAGATACAGGTAAAGTGGCACGAGTACAGCGTCTCTCTTGGCAAGATTGTATGTCAACACGAACGATCCACCGATCAAAAGTGTCACAAAGATGCTGGCAAACCCAAAGTCGAAAAACAGTGGTCCGAACAGAGTTGAGTAGATATAGGTTCGTGGCGGAACCTCTGCGGTCGCCTTCGCATCGTAGTGGATGTCGCTAAAGTAGGAGCTAAATTTTGCCACGAGCGAAAACGTAAATTTGCCATGTTGGTATTCGGCGCGATTAAAGTTTTCGATGGCAAACAGATACTCTGGGACAGCATGAACGACATACGCGTGGATAACCGACCAATCATAAAATGCGGATCGAAACGAGTCTGGCATCGCACTGTGCCTTGCGACGGATCGATAGTTGGGGCTCAGTTCTAGCAGATCGGTGAAACGCCCTGCTTCCACCGCAGCCTCCGTGGACGCCCCCTTCAGTTCGAGACGATGACTAAACATTCGTGTGGAAAATACAAAGAGCGAAAACGCCACCATCGATCCGACGAGTATCGTCCTCTTTCGCAGTCGAATTCCCGAATAATAAAAAGCCAATGCAGCAAGAATCGTGACGGAAAACACCGCTCCACGTTTGCCTAGCAGGATCGTATTCAGCGGTGCCACCAGACAGGCAAAGATGGAAAGGACGACGGCGATTTTCCACATTCGTTTCGCATGGGGCCGTGCTGAATTGTGCAGTGCTAATGAAATAATTAGCGTTGGAAACGCCAATGGATAAAGCAAGGACGCAACCAGACCTGCCATTGATGCGCTGATTTCCGCGTTCTGTTCGTAAAGCTCGTTGACATTTGATGTGACGGAAAACCCGCGAGCCACGAAGAGGTCGTAACACTTCAGAATTGTCCCAAGGAGGGCTAGCCCGATCAGTATCCAAACGCCAAGTTGCAAAAATCGTGAGTCGACGGGGATTCCAGATTCGATTCGGGACCGCTGCTTGCCTCCGTGTCGGCTAAAACGATAAAGGATCGCCGGAAGGGCAATGGCGATGACGTTTAGGAACAGGAAAAACCACGTTTGATAATCGTATTCGAGGGCGAATGCGAAGGGGCTTGTCAGGTGGAAAAAACCAAAGATGGCAGCGGAAATCAAACAGGCTGACAATGGAGTAGGCAGCTGCAAGCTCGATCCGTCGTGGGTTGCCACTTTGCTCATATCATCCTCATGCCGGTCGTCTCAACCGGGAAGTTTTGTTTCCCTATTTCTCTTTCGGCTGATCTCGGTAACGCTGCGCAATCTTGCATGCCGGATTACCTCGTATGACTGAAAATGCCTCGACGTTATTCGTGACAATCGATCCCGCCGTAATGACTGCATCGGTTCCAATCGTTAATCCCGGCCCCACGAAAGCCATACACCCCACCCACACTCCATCATGAAGAGTGATCGGAGCATTTCGGTAATTCATCGCTGGATCCCGATAATCGTGGTTACCCGCACAGATGGTTGCTCGTTGAGAAAGACAGCAGTGATTGCCAATCGCAACTGGCTCAAAGTTGATAATGCAGACTTCTTCGCCAATCCATGTGTGATCCCCAATCCTTAGCTTCCAGGGAAAATGGACGTTGACCCGAGGTTTGATATAGACATTACGTCCAACTTTTGCCCCAAACAATCGAAGACATGTAACTTTAAGATTGGAGGGCCATGGTAGCGGGGACAGAAACACAAAGCATTTCAAAACATACCAAAGGATGAATACGATCGTGCTTGCACCACGCTCGAAGTTCTTGCTTCGATCAAATTGATCGTTCCGGACTCGGCTTTCATACATCTTAGATATCTCGGCGTCTCATTTCAGATAAGCGGTGGTGACAAGCAGCGTTGGTATTGAGTCCGCGTCACGGTTGCAGATGTTTCAACAAAGCCGACTCGAGTGCGTCTAGCTGCACACACGATGTGTCCAGCCCTGTTTCGTCAAACACAATGCGGCGATCATTGATATTCACAAAGATCGCGGGACGTCCATTTAACGCGAATTCGAGGCCAAGCGTCGAAAATGCCGAAACAAAAACCAACGAATCACTGTAACGCTGGGTACGTTCGACCGTGGCGATGGTTGCAACTTTCTTGCAGCTGGCTTCTGATTCCTTTGGATGTGGGTAGACAACAAGGTCGATCTGCAACTTTTTGCAAACCTTGCTTACGATCTCCAAAATCATCCAATTCGGCGGATAGTCTTTTCCTTGAAATCCGAGAGCGACGTGAGGTGTCCCACGTGAGAGCCATCTCATTGATTTGTTTAGATCGCTCGCTTCGATCCGCACACTCGGATTGCCACTGAGGTACTTCTCAAAAACGTGCTGAAACCTTGTGTCGAGCAAGTGATAGCGATCAAAGAACAAACGTCGCTGGATTTTCTCGAGCGGACGTAGTTCCCAAGCACCATGCTGGTGCCCTGTAAAGACGTCAATAAGCTGCTTGCGACGAAGTTCGCTTAACACCGCGACATACGGCTGAAAATGCGCGGCGACATGAAACGAGCGAACTCCGTGTTGTTCCGACAAATAGGTAATGCAGGCGAGATCGAGAAGCGTCAAGCTAGCCAAAGGACATTGCGGCTTGATGCTACGGGCGAGGCGTCGATATTGACGGACGATTGCCACGACAACGGACGGCCGAATCTTCCTGAAACGAATCGACCGAGGTGACGTGCAGACGTGGAACGATCCTGGGGTGTCAAAACGGGCCAGCCGCGGATCGTGGATATAGTGGCAACAACCGGTGGGCGGGCCCCCATCGCCGGCAGGTGTATTGCACGCGAATGCTAGCGTTCTCAGAATAAACTCAGCAAACGAACGCAGGCGATGATTCTTGACATCAAGTCCCTCGCATACCTGTTCGCTTTCCTCGACGATCGTATGAAATGCGGTCGGATCCAACGGCGATGGATCCTGGCTTGATGGGTCAACGGCGTGCAAAGGTAACGCAGCAGATTCCGGAGCACTTGAAACCAAATGGAAAGCGACCAAGTTTACGACTCCTGCTTGGCAAAGCATCCCCGACACCATCGCAATAACCAACCCGATCTCGCCGTACCACAGGCAGCCAAAATAGGACACCGCAATCGTGACACTTCCCGCAACAATCGTCGCCGCGGCGAGAAATGACGTTCGCTTCAATCCACTTAGGATATTCACGCCGATCAAATAGATGCAGTGGAATAGATTAAACAGACAGAAACATCCGAGCGTCAGCTTGCTAGGAATGTACTGGACCGGTAACCGGGCGGCGCCAAAATAAAGAGACGTTGCAATAAGAAGGTAGATGACAACGATGACGGCTAAAGCGAGAGCCATACAGCGGCTAAGAATTGAGATCGCCTGGGAATACTCGCGTCGACCAAATGCTGAATTGTATTTCGGTAGTCTTGCTTCGAGCAAGGCGACGGGAAAGCCCATCAACAGCGATGCAATTGCCGAAAACAGAGTAAAGGAAGCCATTTCTTCCAAGGTTTGGCTAATCGTTCCGATCCAGCGACCGCTGGCATTAATAGCCCAAAGACCGATCAGATGCATTGACACCGGCAGAGAGTAGTGAAGCAATGAACTTAACAGTCCCGCCTCGGGTGCCGCCAACAGAATGCGTTTGATCTCTCCATGCATTGCGATTAGAAATGCGCCGAAGAGCCCACAGGCCATTGATGCTGAAATAACGATCAACGGTTCGGTAGAAGTCCACAGCAAAAATGGCAAGGAGATAAAAAAGGGCGCGAACGCGTACACGCATGCCGCGAGGGCAAAACGCACGGCTTGCCCTTTTACTCGAAGCAGCGAGAATGCGAATTCGCTCAGAATTGCGGCGAAGACGTGAAACGCAATGCAACATCTCAGCAGACTTGACCCGTGCGTCAACGGATCGTCGGGGACAGCGACCAGCAGGATGGCGAGCGTCAGCGTTAACCCAGTTCCCGCAATCGCCGTCGTGGTGAAAAGCGTCGTTCGAAACAAGGAATTGCGTTTTGCTCCTTGTGGATGATCGAACGCGAGTCGCATCGGGGCGAATACAATCCCAAGGCTCAGCAGCGGCACAAGCAGGTTGACTGCCGCCAGCAACATTCCGTAGCGAGAAAAATCCGCAGGCGAAACGAGTGCTAATAGTACCGGGATCCAAACGGCGCTGCCGAACTTTCGCAGCACTGCGGCCGAGAGAAATGCAACCGTCGAGCGAAAATCGGAGCGACCGGTGGTCGAAGTGACCGACGCGGAATGATGATTCTGCGAAGTCGATTGCACTCCTAGCGGTGCGGGTTGAACCGGCGGGCTCATCATCGGCTCTCAATCAAAACTTCACAGATTTCTCGCACGGCGCCACTGCCGCCTGGCAACGTTGCGACATAGGACGCAATTTGCCGGACCTGCTTGACTGCGTCTGCCGGGCATGCCGAAAACGCCGACCGCTGCATGATTTCGATGTCATTAAAATCATCTCCAATCATCGCGACTTGTGACGGACTCACATCGTGCTGTTCACACAACGTTGCCAAGAAATTGCTTTTGTCCATTACCCCCAAATGAATGGGGATGCCGATTTTCTTCGCTCTTGCCGCAGCGACCGATGAGTTCTCTCGGGTGACGATGGCCACTTCGATTCCTTGTTCTCGCAGCAGCGACAGTCCATGCGCATCGCGTGTATTAAATTTCTTCATTGCTTCACCGTTGGCGTCATAATACATCCCACCATCAGTCAACGTACCATCGACATCACAGACAACCAATCGAATGCCTCGGAGCACCTCGACATAATCGCCTTCAAAAGCACGGCGCCGAAGCAGTGATTCGCAAACCGCCCAGTCATCAGGTTCATCGATTTCAAACGCGGTTCGCGGCTCCATCTCAAAGACACCGATTTTGCCGCCGAGTCGGCACTGGTACTGCTCAAGAATTTCGCGACGCGTGATATAAAACGCGCCGTTTTCAACCAAAGTACCTTTCCAATCCTGGCGGCGCGGACGATGAACGGGATCGTAGTTAAGAGCTTTACCGTCTGGGCTCCAGACAAATCGCTTCTCGATAACCCCTGTTACCATGCTGTCGTAGCCATCGGAACGAAGTGTCCCAATCGCGCGATCCAAGTCGCTAGCGGTCGTCAACGGCGATGTCGCCTGGATCGTAACAACCGTCTCGAAATCTATTTTCTTGGCGAAATCGATCATTACGGATTCGGTCGATGCCGTATTGGTCGCGTATTCAGCGGGACGATCAATCACTTCGACAGGCAACTTGAAGGAGTGGACGATTTCTTTGATCTTTTCACTGTCCGTGGAAACGTAGACCCGGTCAATCAGCGAGCTTTCGCACGCAGCTTCAAGTGACCATCGGCAGAGCGGCTTGCCTGCGATGGGCTTGACGTTTTTACCAGGAATCCCCTGTGACCCACCGCGAAGCGGGATAAGTGCAACGATTGGATTAGCCATTCACTTTCCTCTTCAGCTTTTCTCGTTGAACTTTTTCAATCGGCAGAATCTCTTCGGACTTGTATGTCAAACCTTTGGCGACACTTTTTAGATTTCGTGCCAGGCGACGCATTCCGTCCGGCTCGAGACTTGCGGCATGGTCAGTTCCTCGCCATGTTCGATCCAGCGTGAAGTGCCGCTCAAATACCGTCGCGCCTAGTGCAAGCGCTGCGATATCCGCTGCAATGCCAAGGTGATGCCCCGAGAAACCCACGGCTTTGACGTTGCTTCCGTATTCTTCAATCAGTCGCTTGATTTCAAATAGCCCCAGATCTTCAAAAGGCACGGGATAACCCGAGGTGCAAGCATAAATCACCAAGTCCTTTCCACGTCCTTTCTTGTCATAGAATTCAACAATCTTCGACTCCTCTTTGCGTGTGGACATGCCCATGGAAACATGGATTTCACCGGAGAAGGAGTCGCACAAGTATCCGGCCATCTCAAAGTCGACATTACAAGCCGAAGGAACCTTTAGTAGCTGCGGTGACAGTTGCACCATCTCCTTTGCCGCGGTGAGATCCCAGACCGAGGTCGAGTATTCGACCTCAAATTTTTCGCACCACTCTTTCAATTGGCGATGCTGATCAACGTTGAACTCTAGGAATTCACGATGCTGACCATAGGTTTCCCCGTAACTGTTATGGGGATTGGGGTGAGGGCGGTCGTACTCTTGAGGTGACAATAGCTCACGGTTCGTGCGTTTTTGGAACTTGATCACATCAACCTGACAAAACACACTTGCCATCTTGATCAATTCGTGCGCGATCTCCATCTCGCCTTTGTGGTTGCATCCGACTTCTGCGATTATCATTTTGTTACCCGATTTGGATGGGGAGTCACCTAAGCAAGATCATGCGACCCATTCGCTGCCTGCCTTGTAGGGGCAAAAACTTGCCTTTGCTCAGTGAGGCAAACCAATTCGCTAGGCCCGATGCTTTACGAATTGATTCCATCACTGGCTGCATAATGGGAACATCGTCGCCAAATTACCCAACCCTCTAGCACAAATGCTAGCTATACCTGCTTTTGCACAACCGGGATGGTATCGCGTGCATGACCCGAATTTTGTAAATAACGAAAGGCTCAGGCGCAATCGCAAGAATGTGTCTAAACCGAAATTTCGGAATCCATGGATTGAACACGGTTTTCCGTCTCCAGTCCCCTTAGCCCAATTTCAATTTGCCTGCAGTTAGCACCACCGAGAAAGAAAAAAGCGATGGGTAAAAAACTATTTGACTTCGACGTTGATCAACAATGGGACTACGAGAATGGCTTCTATTTGACGAGTCACAAGAATCGAATTCCGAAGATGTTAGCACACTATGATCTTTACAAATCGATCGTAAATTTGCCGGGACACGTCGTTGAGTGTGGCGTTTTTAAGGGCGCCTCCTTCATTCGCTTTTGCAGTTTTCGTGAAGTGCTTGAAAGCCCCTTTTCTCGAAAAATCATTGGCTTCGACGCGTTTGGCGCCTTTCCGAAGCAAGAGGACGCAAACGACCAAGCGTTTGTCAACGAATTTGAGGGAGCGGCCGGAGAAGGAATCTCCGTGGATGGATTAAAGGAAGTCTTACAACACAAAGGATTCGAAAATTTCGAATTAATTAAAGGCGACTTGCTCGAGACGTTGCCTACCTATATCACCGAGCATCCCGAGCTTCGAATTTCGCTCTTACATATCGATGTGGATGTGTACAAGCCAACGGTGGCCATTCTGAAAAATCTTTTCGATCGCGTGGTGCGGGGTGGATTAATCGTGCTGGATGACTATGGCACTGTCGCGGGAGAAACCGATGCAGTCGACCAATTCCTTGCGAACAGCGACTATGTTGTTGAAAAACTTCCAATTTCGCACATCCCTTCCTTTATCAGAAAGAAGTGATTAGCAAGGAGTGCGGAATGGGATCACTTCTTGCGAGTCAGCAACGTTAACTCTCGTTCGACAAAATCAATCACGGGATCGCGTCGATACGCCTCGGATCGTTCAATTGCATTATGTTGCAATTGACCATAACGCTGCGGATCATGAGAAAGGTCGTTCAAACGATCGAGCATGTCGTCCAATTCATTCCAGTGGGAAGTAATCCCAAGGCCATACTGCCCCACTTCGGTGCCTAACGGCCCATCGGGGTCACAGACACAGAGGACAGGTGTACCTGTCGCCATACAAGGAATGAGTTTGCTTGGGATAAAGGAGGCTCCAGCGCCCGATTTCTCGGTGATCACAAAAAGGTCGGATTCAAACAACGCATGAACGAATCCAGCCTCATCGAGGAATTCGCCAAACCGGAATCGTGGATCACCGCTAGCTTCAACCCACTGCTTCAAGCTTGGCGCTTCGCCGCCGTTTCCGTGAATCGTAAACTGGAATGCGAGTTTTGATTTCGAGAGCTGCTTACAGAATTCCAGCAGCCCCTGCTTTTTTCCGATGTTCCCACCGTAGAGCAACTTGATCGGCTGCGAGACAGGGCGGTTCAATTTTGGAGCATGCGCCGCGATCACCTCGGCCATCGAAGTGTTTAGAAAGTTGGGGACAAGATGGATTGGCTGATTGCGGGTTCTCAATTCGCTCAGTCGTTGGATCATCTTCGGAGCAATAGAGCTCCACAATACCGCACGGTTGAAAAGGAATTTTTGAGCGATCTGGCTTAGACGGTTGGCAAATCGATTTTTGCTGATCCCCGCGGCCGCCGCTGCATCCGCGGGAATGTCTTGTACATTTAGCCACATCGGTTCTCGGTAGAATATCCGCCGGATTGCACCATACAGCACCGAGCTAAGCACCGGGCAATACACCATCACAGCGTCATAACGACAGAAATAGAACAGACTACGCATCAAGCTCAATGTGAAGGACAACTCGAACATCACACGAGGGATAAACTTCGAGGGGTTGGTGGGGATATACATCCCAAAACGAACGACACGCACGCCGTTGATCGTTTCCGTCGTGGTTCGCCAAGGTTTCGCTCCCGATTTATTTTTCCATTCGGGATAGTAGGGATAGGTGCTGAACACCGTCACATCATGCCCCCGCTCGACAAGCCCGTAACACATGTCGGAAAAAACCGAGGCACCACCTCCGCGGTCGGGATGAAACAGATTAGTAACAACTAAAATCTTCACGAGGCACTCCGTTGCGGTCAGGTCATTGAATCAGCAGTGAATAAGCTAGCGTGTAGCTCGTTCATCTCGGCTCGGGGTGAATCTTAAATACGAATCAAAGAATCGAAACGACGCGGACAGGTTGTCCGATCCGATGACGTCCTCCACCGCGATGAGAGAATTCTCGATCCCCAATCGAAATGCCGCCATCGGGAACGCATTCCCCGTCGGGCATGATCGAATGGTCATTTCGTTCGCCCCGAAAAAATGCGGAAGCGACAAATCAGTACGCACCCTCGTTTTTCAGAACCACACTTGGGGTTCGTGCCAGGATCCATATATCAAGCCACAGTGACCAATTTTTGGCATAGTACTCGACAAGCATCACCCGCGTTTGAAACGTTACATCATTGCGACCCGCGACTTGCCAAAGTCCGGTCAGCCCCGGAGTCATATGTGTGTACTCAAAGAACTTGGTGTTGTAACGGACGATTTCATCCGCTGGCATAGGACGCGGCCCGACGAGGCTCATCTCGCCGACCAGAACGTTCCAAAGTTGCGGTAACTCGTCAAGACTCCAGCGCCGCATGGCCGAACCGATGTAGGGCACGATGCGAGGATCATTTTTTATCTTTTTGGTTTCGTTCCACTCGGCTTGCAATTCCGGATGAGCTCTCAAGTGTTCGTCAAGCACATGGCTGGCGTTGGGTATCATCGTGCGGAATTTCCACATTTTGAATCGGATCCCATGTTGTCCGACGCGTGGATCCCCGTAAAAAATCGGACCTGGCGAGGCGATTTTAATCGCCATCGCGATGATCGCGCCGGGGATCAGCAGCAGCAAGAACAATGGCACACAAATGGCCAAATCAAACAAACGCTTTGTAACCCGCGGCATGAATCGAGGTAACGGGCGATTGATTCGTGTAATCAGGCTACCGGGAACGGGCGAGCGTTCCCCACTTAAGATCGCCGATTGCAAATTGCCGAAGACGACCACCGAAGGAAACGTGAAAATTAAACGCTCGGTCAATCGGACACGCGTGTCACTCGAAGTCAGGACGACGACGGGAGTATGGTGATTGCGAGCAATCTCAACGATGTCGTAGCTGTTGATCACGGTACGCAAGTCAGCTTTGGCTGCAACGTCGGGCTCAATGTAGTCGGTGGCAATCGCGACCGGTCGATACCCACACGTTGGATGTGATTTAAGTCGGCGAAATGTTTGCTGCGAAGATTCGGCATCCCCCACAATCAACGCGCGCATGCCCCACCAAGTCCGACGAGCAAGATAACGACGGGCAACATTACGGCTGAGCGGCAAAAAGAATGCAGTCATCATCACGCCAATCAGAAACATGATGAATTCCACCCTTGGCAATTGCCCTAGCATTGCATTGAGTGCCGCTAACGATACAAAACTGAAAATGGTGGAGCGAACTAAACCACGGAGTTCGGCGATCTGACTGTCCCCCACCCCCGGATACATCTGGTGAATGGACATAAACAAAAATTGCAACAACAGGATCGCTGGCAATTGATTCCACGTGCCTGGGTGAAGCGGCCGCTGTAGAAACAGGTCAACGATATAAGCTGCACCGACGAGGCAGAATCCGGTCACCAGCAGGTCGACAATCAGCAAGGGTAACCCCGTCAGAAACGCCTGGGTTGAATAGGCGACACTCAGACGACGGCTAGGTCGGCAAGCCGTATGCTCCGAAAGGATTTCTTCCACGCTCGCCAGATTTGCGTCATCCGCTTCTTCCGACGAAACGATAGCGGCGACGGCCATTGGGCCGAGCAAGCGTGCGGTCGTTTCAAATCGTGTGGACAATGAAAACACTCTGCTTTGGGTTTGCGTCGAGTCGACGAGGCTAATAAGTATGGCTTTGCCGCACGATCGTGCGAACAAAAGATTGGCGTCGGCAAACTAAAAACTACTCGCTTTTAAACTTGAAACGGTTTCCACCAATCTTGCCGATTGTTCCGATTTTCGGGCCGGTTTTTCCGGAGTAACCGAATACTCGTGGTAGTACCCGACATAGCTATATTCCTCGCTTGAATAACCGTTGGAGTAACCGTAGGTTCCCTGGCCGTTCTTCTCCGTTGCATTGATGATCAACGCCGTTGGGCAAACATCGATTTCTTGCAAAATGCGAACGGCACGTTCAACGGGACGTCGACCATTTTTCCGAATTCGTACGGTCAACATCACCGCGTCCACGATCGGGGCAATAATCGCCGGGTCCGCCACCGCTAACAGGGGCGGAGCATCAACCAAGACCACATCAAATTGCCGTTCACAGTCGGCAAGCAGCTTCGATAACTGGCTTGATTCGAGCAGTTCGGCAGGGCTGTGAGTTCGTGCACCATGCGGCATGATCATCAAATTCGGTACTTCCGATGCATGAAAGCAATCCTGCAAATCCGACGTCTCAAGCAACGCATCGCTTAAACCTGGGCTGGCCTCAAGTCCAAACAGCCCACCGATCACCGGCCGCCGCATGTCCGCATCGATTAGCAATACCTTCTTGCCTGCTTGGGCGAACGAAATTGCCAGGTTAGAGATCGTCGTTGACTTTCCGTCTCCTGGATGAGGACTAGTCATCATTAACTTCGTTGCACCCGAGGCGCGGGTTTTCACCATCATCGATGTCCGAGCCACACGATACAATTCCGACTCCGCAGAACGTGGCGTGTGAAATGCGACCAACGAAGGGTCGAGCTTCGTTTCCTGGCTCAGTTCCTTCTTCACTCTCTTCAGGTCAATACGAGGAATGTGAGCGATTGCAGGAGCCCCAAGCGTGTATTCCAAATCGTGCGCGTCTCGGAATGTTGCGTCAAACAGCTCGGAAGCGACCGCCAGCGACCCTCCAAAAAACAACCCAAGAATCCCCCCCAGTGCAACGACAATCGGGATCTTTGGCCAGGCTGCCTCTTTTTCGATTTCGGGACTCGCAAGCAGATCGGTGGAAAATCCAGCGTAGGAACCGGATAGATTAATTTCTTGCAAACGACGGATCACTTCGTCATAGCGTGCTTGGGCTCGATTCAGCTGCGCCTTTAACGCGCTGCCTTTCAGAAAATCCGCTTCGACCCCTTTAGCAAGCCGCAGTTCGTTGGCGGAATCGGCAATCAGAATCTGCTCGCGTTTTTCCAACTCGGCAATGTCGTGCTCAAGTAGCATCGAGTAGGTCGTTAACATCTCCTTGGGATCAAGTTTACGTCCCTGCTTCGCGGTTGCTGTGGGTGCGTTGGCAGTGATGAATTCTTGAATGACCTGGATCTCTTTCTGAGTGGCAGCAACCAAAGGATGATTGGGACCAAAATCTTCCGCCAAGGTTCGTTCAGTTTGTAAAAGCGACAACAGACGTGTGTACTGAGCTCGGGCCGCTTCCTCGCGAGCAGGTTGCTCGGCTTGGAATTCCTCACTCTGAGCTTCCCCACGCGTGACATCCAAAAACAACTGCAGTCGCTCGACTTCCTTTTGACTTAGCAACGCTAGATGTGCGGTATCGTTGGACTCAAGCAACTCGGGACGATTCAAATAGGTCCGAATCAATTCAAGGCGTGATGTTTGCTGAGCCAGATTCGAGCGAACTTCATTAAGCTCTTTTTCGAGATTCTCTAAGCGATCCCTGTGGATGTCGCGAACCGTGTCACCTTCAAGTAAAACGGGTACCGAACTAATAAATGCACGGTACTCTTCGTCAGCTTGCGCCAATTCAACTTCGTGCGTCTTGCGAGCCGCTTCGATCAATTCGATGGCTTCTTCACCGCTGTTCTCACCGTGAGATTCAACATAGCTCCGATAGCTTTCGTACACCGCTTGCAGAACCTTTGCTGCATCCTCGGCCTTCGGATCACTGTAAGTCGCTCGGATCACCATCGCGTCGCGAGCCGAACCTTTGCCACCACGCTGCACATCAAGATTGTCGAGCAGGTGATCAATCGGATGAGTGTTCTTTTTGATTGCTTTTTGGAACGAGTCCAATTTTCCCAAACCGTTCTTTTCGATCGCCTCGGCGAGATTGCGACGGCTGGTAAATAACTGCATATGGGTCGCGAGTTGGTCCGTTGCAATCGCATCACCACTGGCCGCAGCGGAGGACGCGGTTCCGCTGGATGTCATCTCCGAGGAACGCTGCCCCACCAAGACCTCGACCTTCGATTCATAGACCTTGGTCGCTGTAAATTGGTACAGTAGCGAGAGGATGATGCCAAAACCAAATCCAAATGCGATCAACGCCCAACGTCGACGAATCACACCGATCAGATCCAAATCAAATTGAGTATCTTCACTTGAGCTGGTTACGTCTTTTGCCATCAGTGGGACCCGATTCAATCACAAAAAAAGAAGGAATGTTGACACCACATGAGCCAATACAAACGCGAGGCTTGCAATCTCATGTTTTGCGCACATCCTTGTTTCTCGGCGGATCCGTATCCCACTGAAGAGTGTCTCCTAATCTTTTCATCTTTTGCGAATTGTGCAGAATGTGCACATCGTTCGCTCTGAACGCATTAGGTCGCTATGAAAGCATTAGGAAAAGATTCGACAGCACGCATCCCCCCTAAGTTCCCCAAAACACCACTTTCCTGTCTTTTCGGGTTCAGCGGACCAATCAACCGCCACACGGTGGGGGGGGGCGTGCTACCAAAGCGAGCGAGTGGGGCGGGTGCCCAAAAGAAAGGGGCCAAGAGAAAGGGGGGCCAGATGAAGCGAGACTGAAGAACGGAGAACGAAGCTTCTCGCGGCTCAGAGGTATCGAAGTGCCAAATTCCAGCTGCCGCTTGGGGCATAATCCCCCAAACTGAAACGGCAAAATTGGGACGAAATGGATAACACGCCCCCGGCTCGCCCCCCCTCAGCGAAAGCCCCCATAATCGCAAACGACCGCTCCAACAGCCCAGGCTGCTTCGAAATCCCGGCGAGTGTCACGGCAGAATGCCACTTCCATACGCTCACCCGGGCGGAACAAGATCACGAAACGAATTCAGTGGACTGATTTTCGAGCGTCCGCTTCGATCCGCTTTTTGATCGCCTCGATCGTTTTCTCGGATCGTTCGGTCGCGGGCTCCAGTGCTCGCAAGAGTGTCGCTTGGTCGAGCGCTTCTTTGAGCTGATCGTCGTGATAAAGCGCTCGGCAATGATAGTAACGATAGTCGAGGTTGTGCGGCTGTAATCGTAAGGCGAGGCTCCAGTACGTGGCAGCTTCCCCCCAATTTTTACCCGACTCTTCCACTCTTGCAGACAATTCCATTTTCTCGGCTTCATCGCGACTTGAATCACTTTGGATTCGCATCAGCACCTGGTCGCGAAGCCGCCGAAGCGTGTGCTGGTTGACGGTGAAATCACCTGCCTCGCTGACGAATCGTACCGCTAGATCATTTCGTTCGGCTGGGATGATTTCATTCAAAAACTCTTCCAGTGACAATTTGCGACCGGCAAGCTGAAGCACCGCTGGGTAATAGTCGTCGCCAAACTTCAGTGATCGACGCCACTGATCAACCATGTTGTCTCGGTTACCTGCGAAATACGCCACCATTCCTCCGGCATACTGCAGACCGCGACTGCTATGGGAAAGTTTTGCAATCCTCTCTTCCCACATTGCAGTGTCTCGCTGCAGCAACGGTGTCAGCATGGCGCACGACAGATAGGTATTTGGGCTAAGCGGATTAAATTGAAGTGTGTTTTCTTGGTCCGCTATTGCCAAGGCCAACGAATCACGCAGTTTTGGATCGACAAGTACGTTATGAATCAACCCGTCGCGATCGGATTGCGTAAGCGAGTAAAGGCTTTGAAATAGATTGTCCAACGATGTTTGACTCCACGTTAGCGAAGATTCGTCGGCCGACGATTTTGCTAACAATCCAAGACGGTACTCGGCGAGATGCCAAAGACTACGCCGGCGATAGAGTTCCCACCTTTTCGGATCACGCTCGATCGCATCGGAGAGTAGCAGCAGGTTGAAATCGATTTCTTCAGGACTCGGTTCGTAATCTTCGGACGAAAACTGAGTATTTGCTAAGGCATTTTCCGTCTGCAGTTTCTTGTCAGTCGCAATAAAAGCGAACAGCACCACAACCGAACTGACAAAACACCAAGTTAACGGACGATTGGATACTTGCAGCATCCGGTCACGCAGCGGAGTCGATGCTAAGTCGCCAAGTTTTGATTCCGATACTTTCTGAGCGCTAAGTTGCCCGGATCGTCGATGCAGCACCTTGCTCAGTGAAAGGTCACGCGTGTAGACCGCAGCCATACATCCCAGCAAGATCGCTTGCGTAAACATGACTCCCGGAATCAACACAACAAAGTCGACAAAACTCTGGGTCACGATCGATGCCAGACTAAAAAGCCCAATAATTCCCCAGCTAAAATGTTCCTGGCTTGCCGATTTTCGAATCAGAAAAATGGCGGATCTTCCGAGCAGTAAGATCACAACTGCTATCGCGATGACCCCAAAAACACCTGTTTCGACCAGGATTTCTAAGTATTGGTTGTGCGCTTCGCGGAACCACTGCTCGGTGTCGTTTTCCTGCTGGGGCAGGTGTGCGTATCCAAACGTTCCCAATCCGCTTCCAAATGGCAAGTGGGCGATTGCGGTGTCGATTCCGTCTCGCCAGTGAGTGAACCGTGCATCGGTCGAGACTTGGTCGATGTTCAAACGTTGCGACTGTTTTGCAAGTTCATTTCGAAGGCCGGTCAAGGCAATCAAACCGATGCAGCAACCTGCAATGAACACGGCTGCGAATAATGTCTTGCCAGAAAAACGAGACGGTACCGTTATGAAGAGCGCTAGCCCGGCTACCGCTCCACTGATCCATACGCCTCTCGAGGACGAGGCCAATAGCCCAGCTGCTAACAACCCGACGAAGCATAACAGCAATAGAAAACGTGGGTCCGTCCATCGAGGCCTTGGGCGATAGGAATCGATCCCTCGTGACTCACGAGTCGATTTTCGAATACCGGTAGGAGATTGACGTTGGATCCCTATCAAACCAATGATGGCTGCAAGCCCAGGGATCAGAGCGGCGGCACCCGCATTTTTGTAAACAAAGGTCGAAAACGGCAACGTGACGACGTCTTTGGTCATCCCCGGCAATAGATCGCTTGATCCAGAGGATCGTTGAACCAAGCCCCAAAACGCCAGTCCCGCCGCATTGATCGCCAAAGTCCATGCGAGAACCTTGCGAGACTCACGCGTAAAGAACAATGTTGTCGAGATTGCGAAGAATACGAATCCCAATTGCCACAGAGCCAACCGAGTATGACTCGATGAAGGGACGATACTGATCGTTGCAGAATGATTGCTCGACGCGGACGACGCGAGCTCGCCATCCCCCTGTAACGGATGGATCGCGAGCTCAAGTTGGTTGATGGCGGGTGATGAAAATTCGCGGATCACTCTTTCCGTTCCAGGCGCAATCCAATTGATGACTTCACGAGGTAGTTCAATCGTTTGTAGCATCGGAACCGTGACGCATATCACTCCGAACAGCAAAGCGGGAACGGGCAACGGTTGTTGCCGGCGAGATTTTCGCCACACAATAGCCGACATCACAAGACTCGCAGCCAGCATCGCGGCAACGTGATACCAAACAATCACATCGGTGCCACCAAAACGCCAGCACGTGTAGATGAATGCGGCGATCGTTGTCGCCCGCGCTAGATTCAAAAGCCCCCATTCCCATGCGGCAAAGTCATTGGTTAGGACTTGCCCTCGCCGCTTGCTTCCGCGAGTAGAGGAAGCGGATGTGGTTCGCATTGGCTGGATCGCGCTGGCCAACGGTTGGCGGTGCGATGAATCCGATCGCACCGAAGCGGCACGCGGTTGCGATGCGGGCGCAGAGACTCGCTGAGGCTGCACCGGGCCCTCAAGCGGCTGTGGGGGCTGATCCTTCGGCAGTGGGTCCGGGGACTGGTTCGCATCCATTGCGGCTATCAATCGGTACTAGTTTCGAGTTTCGCTGACGTGCGAAGGTGCATCCTCAACGGCAATCGACGAAATAGAGTCCATGTCAAACAGGAACCTTTCCGCTTTCGATATCGACCAATGTACGGATATTTGCGAAGCCGGAACACAGCAAACGTCAAACTAGGAATAACGAAAAAAGCCCGCTTAGTTTGAACTAAGCGGGCTTGTTGTTGTTTTCTACGGCAATCAGACGCTAACGTCGACTACAGTCCACTGGGTGAAGCGGGGGTGCCCGGTTCGTCGTCGTCAGTCGACAACGGGATAGCGATCGCAGCTGCGATTCCGCCGGCTGCAAGCAAGCCGAAGCCGCCTCCACCACCGCCGCCGCCGCCAGCTCCACCACCGCCGCCGTGGTGACCGCCGTGATGACCGCCAAAGTGATGACCGCCATCTCCGGCAAATCCGCCGTCGACGAATCCACCGTCGACAAATCCGCCATCGATGAAGCCGCCGTCAACGAAACCACCATCAACCGGGGGGCCGGCAATGTCACCCACCGGATAAAGGGCCAGCAATTCGTCGCTGCACTTCAAGTTGCGGCGAATCTCGAATAGCTCGTCGCGGACTTGCAACAAGTTCGCTTCCTCGTGGGTCCCTGCATCCAAAAGACGGTCAACGGAGACGATTGCCTCGTTGACGCGAATCAGCTTTTGTTCGCAGGTATTCTCTTCGCTCGCTACGAATTCATTCAAATCCGAAACCAATTGGCCCACGTCCAGCGAGCCTTCCGCTGCAACAACCTCAGCCTCAGCAGCCATAAAGGCATGCGCTGGAGCTGTCACGGCACCGCACAGCAAGGCAGCCGCCGAAAGTGTGAAAATCCTCGTGAAACGCATCGTTTAAGCCCTAACTATTAAGTTGTTCGATTCCATGGGTTCGCAATATTGGATCGCCTAACGCCACCCCGGCTCGATCTCTGCAATATTTAATCTTCATCAGAGTTTATCTGCGGATTGCAAAGAAACAATAAAAAAAACTGCCTACATTCCAAAAACCACCCATTTTACCTGTCCGGTAAAGTCATGTAGGGCTGGATTGTGAGGGTTGTAGCGGCGTTTCTGCAGGGGAAATCGGTGGGAGCCAGCGACAAATGCTAACGACTTCTTCGCGTAGCGGGTGGTTTGGTAGCAGTGCGGCGCAAGCCGCCCGTTAAATTTCAAACGTTTTACTCGCTGCAACCGGGCGGCTTGCGCCCCACCGCTCGTTAAGTAGACGGCATTGGTTTCGCGGCGTGCTGCAGCCACCGTGGATCATATTCGACGATCTCGTCCCTCCGGGCGTCCCTGCTTCCTGCTCCCTTTTGCTCTGGCACCACTACATTGGTACCCCTGTTTTCAGATCATCTCTTTCCTAATTCATCGAGCCCAGCACCGCAGGTGGTGCGTGGATCACCACAGGAACTAGCGAAAATAATTTGCTGCGGCGGTATTCGCGTCACAATATGAACGACCTGAATCGATCCTCCCTTAAAATGCTGTGTTGAGTGCTTTTGGCAATTACCTAGAATGCACAAGTGGACCGATTGCTAAACTAGCACGCTACGGTTCGCTTCGTCGCACAGTTTGCCTCATCCTGTCCGTTTCCATCTTTGTGATTCGATAACGCAAATGTCCCATAAACCTTCGGCTCCCCCAACCACTGCCGCCCCTTTGGATAGTTCTCGCGAAGCGGTCATGGCTCGCTTGAAAGCGACGCTGTTGCAAGAGAAGAAAGAACTCGAAGTCGACAAAATCTTCCGTGCCCTCGTCAAGCTCGAGGGGTCCGACTTGCACCTGAAAACGGGGCAACCGCCGATGGTGCGTGTTCGAGGCGAACTAAAACCGCTCAACCGGCCGCCGATCGAGAACGAGGAAATGGTCGATCTGCTGATGCCGATGATGGATGACCGAAACCTCTTGATCTTTGAACAAGAGGGCGGTGCCGACTTTTCGTATCAATGCGAAGTGGACGGCGTTCGCTGGCGATTTCGTATCAATATGCTCAAGGCACTCGGCAGCATCGGTTTAGTCGCTCGCCGGATCAGCAACTGGATTCCCGACTTCAAAGGATTGTTCCTTCCCGATTCGGTCGAACAGCTATGTCACTTCGAGCAGGGTATGATTTTGATCGCCGGTGTGACGGGGTCGGGAAAAAGTACGACGATCGGCTCGATGCTGAACTATATCAACAGCATCTATCGGAAGCACATTCTGACGCTGGAAGATCCGATCGAATTTATGTTCACCGAAGACAAGTGTTTGATCAACCAACGTGAAATCGGACAAGACGTCAAGGATTTTTCGATTGGGATGAAACACGCCGTACGTGAAGACCCCGACATTATTTTGGTGGGCGAGCTTCGTGACGAAGAGACCTTTATGACAGCGATCCACGCGGCAGAAACCGGTCACTTGGTGTTTGGGACGATCCACGCCGCAAGTGCGTCGACAACGATTGGTCGTATCTTGGACTTGTTCCCCGAGGAAATGCATAACGCCATCCGCTCGGCTATCGCGTTCAATATGAAAGGGATCATTTCGCAAAAATTGCTCAAGAGTATTCGCCCGGGCGTGCCCCGGGTTCCGACCGTCGAGGTGATGACGTTCAGCCCGATGATTCGAAAGCTCGTGCTCGAAGGGCATGACAACAAACTTCCCGACGCGATACGCATTGGAGCCGAAGATGGCATGCAAGACTTTACCATGAGTTTGAAACAGTTAATTGATGATGAATTGATTGACCGTCCAACCGCGTTTGCCGTTGCGCCGAATAAAGAGTCCTTAAAGATGGCCCTCAAAGGCATTGATGTTAAGGCACCGGGGATTTTGTAAGACCCGCAGTCTGTTTTTCAGCCGCCGGTCATATCACGGGGGCCCATGTTGATCGCGACACCGCAACGGTGGTCGCTCGTCTTTTTTCCGCAAAACCAACGCGTTACTTCGCTCGGTTACCCTTTCCCACTTTTTGACTTCAAACTTTTCTCATGGCTGAACCAGAAGCTCCGATCCAACTTTGGCAAACAGTTGCACCTGTTGAGTTCGTTCCCAAAGTCAAGGATCGCACCGAGGCGCAGGCGCTTCTGATCTCGACTCGTCAAGGCGCGGGCTACCACATCGCCGGCGGGCAATTGGCGCACGCGATCCGCTCGCGAGCGACACATCTCTTGATGGATTTTTCGCAAGCCGCTTGCGCAATTCGTTATCAAATCGATGGAAATTGGGAGCAGTTGCCACCGCTGGATCGCGAGACGGGCGACGCGATGTTGTACGCGCTCAAACAGTTGTGCTTGTTGAATCCCGCGGATCGGCGTAGTGCTCAATCAGGCAAACTGAACCTAAAAGTCGTCAAAGAAAAATTCACGCTGACGCTGCAATCGCAAGGCGTTCCCACAGGCGAACGTGTGCTAGCGCGGATCGAATCGGAGAAAGTTCCCTTTGAAAAACTCGCCGATCTTGGCATGCGTGACAAGATGTTTGCGACGCTTAAGCAGAAACTCGATTCGAGTGGCAACATGGTGTTGGTCACCGCGCCCAAAGGCGAGGGGCTGACGACGACATGGGTGGTCACGGTCAATGCCGCGGATCGGCTGATTCGAGATTTCCAATCGTTCGAAGAACAATCGCGGCCTGAACCAGACATCATCAACGTGAACCCCAACTTCTACGGAGGCGATACGGGGTTAACGATGAGCGACATGGTCAGCAAAATTATCTTGCGAGAGCCTGACGTGCTGATGTTTCCCGATATGCCCGATGAAAAATCATTGGCGATCGCGGCTCACCATGTCGAAAACACCGAAAAAAGCTTGATGACGCGAATGAACGCATCCTCGGCGATGGAAGGCTACGTTCAATTTGTCGCGAAACACAAAGATTCGTCCAAAGAGGTCGCGAAGCTGACCAACGCCGTGCTGTGCCAACGCTTGGCGCGGCGATTGTGCGACAATTGCAAAGTCGGTTTTGAGCCGCCCCCGCAACTATTGGCTCAACTCGGGATCCCGCCAGGGCGGGTTGCCTTGTTGTATCAACCCTTTGTGCCACCGCCAATCGAACAGCAGGTGGACGAGCAGGGACGTCCCGCACCGATCACCCCTTGCCATGTTTGCGAAGGACGCGGTTACCTGGGGCGAATCGCGATCTTCGAACTGCTGATCCCCGGCGATCAATTGAAAGCCGCGGTGTTGAAAACGCGGGACATCGGTCAATTGAACAAGATTGCCAAGTCCGAAGGACATCGCGGTATGCAGGCCGAAGCAGTACTGACCGTCGCTCGCGGGCTGACCAGCCTGGATGAACTGAAACGCGTGTTCGCCAAACGTTAGCCAAGCTCCTTCGGCGGCTTAGCCTGCAATCCACTGCCATCTACTTTGGTAGCGTTCGCGGCCCAAGCCGTCCGGTTGCAGCGAGTAGAACGTTCGAAATTGACCGGGCGGCTCGCGCCGCTCTGCTCTAAAAACCGGGCGAAAGCAAATGACACTGCTTAGCGACCACCCTTGATCGGATCTATTTCTGCACCCGTGATAATCCGCCATCGACACCTATCACTTGGCCAGTAATCCAGCTGCTGTCGCCGGAGAGCAGGAATGTGGCCATCGACGCGCTATCGTTGACGTGGCCGATCCGGCCGAGCGGATAAACCGCAGCCATCGCTTCACGCTTGGATTCACTCGAGAGCAGGCGTTCGCTGAGCGGAGTGTCGGTGAGGGCGGGGGCGATACAGTTGACGCGAATATGCGGTGCCAGCTCGGCGGCCCAGCAGCGTGCGACCCCTTCGATCGCCCCTTTGGCTGCCGAAACCGCTGTATGCATGGCCAATCCACGACTCACCGCCACGGTGCTAAACAGAACCACGCTCGATGACTCTGCGGCCTTCAGCGCGGGTAATGCCCGCTGCATCATTCGCATCGCCCCGACAACGTTCAGCTCAAAATCATCGCGCATCGATTCCGGCTTGGTCATCCGCAGCGGCGATAACCCGATCGAGCCAACGCAATAGGCCATTCCATCGATTTGCTCGGGCAGCTCGATGGTGTCGATCGAGTCGGTCGTCACATCCGCGACGCAATGCGTCATTCGCGTCGCGAGTGCGGGATCAAGACTGTCGAGTTGCCCGCGAGTTCGCGAGACGACGACCACCGATCCGCCGCCGCGAAGCAACCGCTCGGTGATCCCGAAGCCGATGCCATGGCTGCCGCCGAGGACGAGAAACGACTTAATGTTCATTGGACCGAATCTAAAAAAAGGGACGTTCTGAGGAGTCTCTTTTTCACTGTAGCCCGATGGCAACAGCCCAATCCCATCTACGTTTGGTAGCGTTCGCGGCGCAAGCCGCCCGGTTGCAGCGAACAAATCGTTCGAAATTTACCGAACCAGGCCTCGTGCCGCTCGCTAGATAAACCATCTGGTATCGCAGCGGGACTGCCAACGACGACAATGAGCTCAATTTGCCTCGTCTGGCGTGCGGAGCCCCTCGAGCAGTTGGGCCAAGTTTCGCGGGTTTTGCCCGAGATCCCCTTTGCCAACTCGTGATTGACTCGACGCGTTCATACGTGTTCCCTGGCCACCGATGCCCGAGACAAATTTGACGTGGATGTCATCGACAAAGCGAAACAGGAGCGTGGTACGGGTGATTTTGTACTCGATCGTCCCGTCGGACTCGGTTTTCGATTGGACCTCCCAGCGGGGCGTGGCCGCGACCCAGCGGTGCAACCGAGAATCCAACAAGACCACCGAGTCGGGAAAATCGGCGTCGATCGCTGCCGAATTCTCAGTGAAATCGCGACTCCAGTTGTCAATCCGCATCAATCCCGCCACGATAAAGACGAACACGATCGTGATCACCACGGCCAACGTTCCGAGCATCTTTCGTTTTCCCCATTTCTTATTCAACACCGAGCCCCTTGGATATGCCTGAAAGCCGTTCCCTATTCGCCGATGCCGAAGAGGATAACCTTAAATTGGCTCAACCGCTCGCCGCTCGAATGCGTCCGGAAACGCTGAGCGAGTTTATCGGTCAGCACCAAATCCTGGGCAATGGAAAATTGCTGCGCCGAATGATTGACGCACGGCGACTCGGATCCATCATTCTTTACGGCCCCCCCGGAACCGGCAAGACGACGCTCGCCCATTTGTTGGCCCGCGAAACCGGCAGCAAATTGCGGATGGTCAGTGCCGTCACCAGCGGGGTCAAAGAACTTCGCGAAGTGCTCGCCTGGGCACGTGACATCGTTTCCACCGGGGGGGCACGACCAATTTTGTTCGTTGATGAAATCCATCGCTTCAGCAAGAGCCAGCAAGATGCATTGTTGCCGGACGTCGAAGAAGGGATCGTCGCGTTGATTGGTGCCACCACCAGCAATCCGTACTTCGCTGTCAACAGCGCTCTGCTGTCGCGAAGTCAATTGTTTGGGCTCGAGGCGTTGACCCCCGAAGAGATTCGTACGCTCATCGAACGAGCGCTGCGTGACCATCAACGTGGGCTCGGCGATTTAAAACCGCAAGTCGACGAGGACGCGATTGAGTACCTCAGTCAAGCGTGTGAAGGGGACGCTCGACGTGCTCTATCGACTTTAGAGATCGCGGTGCGCAGTAGCGGCAAGAAGGACCCTAAGGTCACTCGCGAAACGATCGTCGAATCGATCGGCAGCCGGTTGAGTGGCTACGATGCCACGGGCGATGACCACTATAACTTGGCCAGCGCCTTGATCAAAAGCATTCGTGGCAGTGATGTCGACGCCAGTGTGTACTGGTTGGCTCGACTGCTCGAAGGCGGCGAAGACATTCGTTTTCTGTGTCGCCGTTTAGTGATTCTCGCAAGCGAAGATATCGGCAATGCGGATCCAGCGGCGCTTACGATCGCGGTATCCGCGATGCAAGCGTGTGAGTTCGTCGGGCTTCCCGAGAGCCAATTGACGCTCAGCCAAACCGTCGCGTATTTGGCACTTGCGCCGAAGAGCAATGCAGCGACCGTTGCGATCAGTGCCGCCCGCAAAGACGTGCGTGAAAAGCAGGTTATTCCTGTGCCAAAGCATTTGCGCGACGCGCACTACGGCGGCGCCAAATCGATGGGTCACGGCGAGGGCTATCAGTACAGCCACAATGCCGAGGGCGGCATCGCAGAACAAGATTACCTCGGAGTCGATCGGACCTACTACGAACCCGTTGACCGTGGTTTTGAACAAACGCTAAGAACGCGAATGGAAGAGATTCGCAAACGTTTGGGAAAGTAAGAAAAGCTTAAGCAAGAAAGAAAAAAAGTTGGGTAGGATAGGCTTCCAGACTGTCGCAAAAAAAACACCGACCGACTCGAAGTCTAATCTACCCATCCTTGCGTCGGATGACGCACTTGCATCGGATGACGCATCGGATTCGCAATGCGAATCGTTACCTAGCTCTTTGCAGCGGCCGAGCGAAGTTCTTCGAGTTCCACGGTCAAGCGGTGGCGAAGGGGGCTTTCCGCACGAAGTTCGTCTTCGAGCAGCTCTTCGGCTTTGTCAAAATTTTCGTCGCTACGGTTGGGATCGTTCATCAATGTGCGAAACATTTTCTCGATCGTCGCTTCAGTAAGCAATGCAGTCTCCTGGTTCGAGGGGGGGATGGGCGAGCTGGAGATGTTTAGCGGAAACACGCCCGATCGAATTTCCTAAAGGCCAATTCCAAACATCGTCGCCGTCTACTGATTCTAAGCGACATGATTCACGTCGCAAGGGCAAACTCGATGTTAGAGCATTCCAAGACGCTTGTCGAGAAAAATACCGGTTGCCCTGTGCCCCGCCTCACGTAATCACGCCCCAGACGACACGCTATTGCTGCCGATTACCGGCCCGCCGCGACCACTTGACGATCAAAACCGAGTTCTGACAAATGAGCTGCCGTCCGCGCGACCGTAAAACGAATCTGCTCTTCGGTGTGTTCCGACGTGATAAAGAACCGCAGTCGCGCCGCTGACTCGTCCACCGCGGGATACAAGATCGGTTGCACGTTGATCCCGTCTCCTTTGAGTCGATGCGACAAACGCAGCGCCACCATCGAATTGCCAGTGATGATCGGAACGACGGGTGTCCCCCCGCTATCGCCGGTGTCCAACCCAGCTTCCTTACAAAGTGACAGAAACAATTCACTCCGTTTGCGAAGCGTTTCAACGCGTTCAGGTTCGTCAGCGAGCGTTTGCAGTGACGCTAGCGCCGCGGCAACCTGGGCCGGCGGCATTCCAACGCTGAATACAAATCCCGGTGCGGTGTATTTCAGCAGTTCGATCAGCGCGTGACTGCCGGCGATATAACCCCCACACGATGCAGCCGACTTGCTCAGCGTGCCCATCCAGATATCGACATCGCGCGCGTCCATTTGGAAATGTTCGGCGATCCCATGCCCTGATTCGCCCATCGTGCCAAAGCTATGCGCCTCGTCGACCATCAACATCGCGCGATGCTTTTTCTTGACTTCGACAAATTTTGGCACGTCGGCAAAATCGCCGTCCATGCTATAGACACCTTCGATCACAATTAGCACCCGGCGATACTGCGATCGCATCTCGGTCAACATCCGATCAAGCGCTTCGAAATCATTGTGGGGAAACGGTCGACGTCTCGCGCCCGACAACAACGCTCCTTGCACAATACTGTTATGAGCCAACGAGTCGTGCAGAATCAAGTCACCCGAACCAACCAAATGCCCAATCGTGGTTTCGTTGGTGGCATGGCCGCCGACCATCAAAATCGACGCGTCCACGCCGACCCATTTCGCAATCGCATTTTCCAGTTCGCGATGAATCGGTTTTTCCCCCGAAACCAACCGGCTTGCTGAGACGCTTGTCCCGTATCGACGCACCGCTTCGGCCGCCGCTTCGGTGACACGGGGATGCCCGCTCAGACCCAAGTAGTTGTAGCTAGCAAAGCTTATGTACTCCTTGCCATCGATAACGGTGATATCACGAACGATGCCATCGTGAACCGTAAAGTAAGGATTCGGGACCCCCGTCATCTGCATTTGCTGCATCGTCGTTTTCAACCGCCGGTACTCGGCGAACTGAGAGACGTCGTCTTCCGGTTCGACAGCCGAGACAGCATTCGCGTAGCTGCCAAAGCCGCTGCCGGAGGTTGCCGCGGGCTGGAATTCACCATTGTCCAAAAACGCCACCGCACGAAATTCGCCGCCGGGCGGCAGATACCGCTGGATCGCCAATGCGGTTTGGCCGACCGTTTCGATTTCATCGAGTACTTGCTCGGGAAACCGTCCGCCAAACGTGCGTTCGAGGTTGCGTGCGATTTCGAGCCGCTCGAGACTGTCCAGACCGAGATCCAAAACGATATTCGTGTCCAAGTCCAACACCCGTGCTCGCTCGCCGGCGACTTGGCGAATGTGTTGCTTGATCGCTTCGGCGACCGAGTCGTTGACGTCGCTGAGATCGATCTTGCCCGTTCTGCCGCCCGCCGCAGCGGCTTGCATCATTGGTTGCAAGTCACCATCGTTGTGCGTCGTTTCCTCTTCCCAACGCACCCATTTCGCGATCATCTTCATGTCGCCATCGCGGACCGCATGCAAACAAGCATGCCGCTGGATCTTACCGCTACTGGTTTTAGGAACGCTGCTGTTGCGAACCAAATAAACCGCGTCGGGGGGCAATTCGTGATCCGCGGTGACGGCGCGGCGGATCGCTTGCAAGTGAGCGTCCCAATCCAAGTCACGCAAACGGACCGTTTCCGCGACAATCACTAATTGCTCGCGGCCCTCGTATTCCATGGCAAACGCGGCAACCGATCCCGCTTGCACCGCATCGCTGGCTCGCTCGACCGTTTCCTCGATGTCTTGCGGATAACGATTCACGCCGCGGACAATGATCATGTCCTTAAGACGGCCCGAAACATAGAGTTGGTCGTTGTGCAAGAAACCGAGGTCGCCTGAACGCAAAAATGGACCTTCTTGGTCAGCGGTTCGCGCAAAGAACGTCTGCTCGGTCGCATCGCCACGCTGGTAATATCCCTGCCCCACCGAAGGGCTTTGAATCCAGATCTCGCCGATCTCGTCGTCCGCCATCGGCATGCGAGTCTCTGGGTCAACGATCAACACGGTTTCTTCGGGAAGGACGCGGCCACAACCGACTAACCGACGCGCCGCATCGTCATCTTTATCGACCACTTTGACCTTCTTGGCATCCAACGCACTGCCGCTGAACGTCGTCACAACCGGACGCGTTTCAATCGGGCCGCCAGTGACAAGCAAGGTGGTTTCCGCCATGCCATAACAGGGCAAAAACGCTTCGCGACGGAAACCGAACTTCTCAAAACGCTTCGAGAATGCGTCGATCGTCGAGACGCGAATCGGCTCGGCGCCGTTAAATGCGATTTCCCATTTCGATAGATCGACCCCTTCCATCTCTTCGTCCGCGATTTTGTCGACGCACAATTGGAAGGCGAAATTGGGACCTCCGCTAATCGTCACCCCATATTTGGAAATCCCCTGCAACCATCTCGCCGGACGTTGCAAAAAGGTCATCGGGCTCATCAACACGTCGCGACGTCCGATGAACATTGGCATCAAAATGCCCCCCACCAATCCCATATCGTGATAGGTCGGCAACCACGACATCCCGATCACATCGGCATCAGGTTCAAACGCTTGCAGAATCAATTCGCTATTGGCGATCAAGTTGCCCTGCGTCAGCATCACCCCCTTAGGCGATCCGGTCGATCCCGATGTGTACTGCAACACACCAAGCGAGTCACGATTGATCTTTGGCATTCGCCACTTGTCCGCCAAACGGCAAGCCGGATCATCGGTCCCGAGCAACTGTAAACCGACAAGGTCGTCGTGCTTCTGGTCGCCCGAAAGCTGTTCCACGATCGCCTTGGTCGACAATGCCCAACGTGTATCCGCGTCGACGACAATCGATCGGATTCGCGATGCCTTACGATTGCGACGCGGTGGGTAGGCGGGAACCGCGATAGCGCCGGCAGCATGACACGCAAAAAAACCAATCACAAATTCGAGACAGGGTGGATACAGCAGCAAGATGCGGTCACCGCTGCGAATCCGACAACGATCCTGCAAATATCCCGCTAGCGCACGAACCTCTTCCCACAATTGCGAATACGTGATCGTTTGCTCGGATGATTCGACATCCGTAAACAAAAACGCAGGCTCATGAGGTCGATGCTCGGCCCAGAACCTTAGAATCGAGATGTAGTGATCTCTCGGTGGCGATTGTTTGCCAAAGAATTCTTTTAGGTCCACTTGCGCATTACCGCCAAGAAGGTTCATGGTTGGTTAAGACGACCTCGGGATTGGGGCCGCGCTGCTTAATATCTCCCCTGACGAGGGGTTCCCTGCTTTGGGAGGTTCAAGTTTTTACAAACTAGCAATTTGAGCATACTCAAAACATCCCTCTAGAATAGCGAACGTCGACTCGCCGGAATGCTTGCATTAGGGTTTTCCAGTCTAATCCGCCCCAATACGAGTTTAAAACCCATGGGAAGTGGCGGTAACCGTCACATTCGCTCTCCTAGTAACCTTTTTGAACGAATTTGACAACGAATTTGACTTCGCGGAGATCACATTCCTGCCTGCCCCACTGGCGGGGTATGCACCGCTATCACGGGGCGCGTTCGCGGCGACAGACGATCCGGTTGCGGCGCGTAAGCGGTGCAAAAAACACAGCAGCCAAACCGAGCGGAATCGCGACAGTCCGCCCCCCCCTGTCATTTATTGAGCGTTCCCACGATTTCGGCGACGCTGGAGGCACCGATTTCCGCTAACGCGGCGGGCAACTGATCGATTAAGCGAGTCGAGACGGTAGGATCATAGTAATTGGCGGTGCCGATTTGGACCGCACTCGCACCGGTCACCAAAAACTGCATCACGTCGTCGATCGAAGCAATCCCGCCAATCCCGATAATCGGAATCTTGACGGCCGACGCGACCTGATGAACGCATCGCAGCGCGATCGGTTTAATTGCAGGTCCACTCAGCCCGCCCATGCCATTGCCGAGCATTGGTTTGCGAGTTCGCCAATTGACCGCCATTCCCAGCACGGTGTTGATCAAACAGACCGCGTCGGCGCCACCGTCGGCTGCGGCTTGCGCGATATCCGCGATCCGCGTCACATTGGGGGTTAATTTTGCCAAGATAGGAACGTTGCAAGCCTCGCGAGCGGCTTTGACTACACCAAGGCAGGATTGGGCGTTGGTACCAAAATCGATCCCGCCGCTGACGTTGGGGCACGACAAATTCAATTCGATTGCAGCGACCCCTGCGGAGTTTCCGACGCGTTCGGCCAACGAAACAAAATCGTCTTGCGTCCGCCCCGCCACGCTGACGACGATCGAAGTCCCGATTTCTTTTAGATAGGGCAGATGGTTTTCTAGAAACGCGTCCACGCCATCGTTGTCCAGCCCGATCGCGTTGAGAAGTCCGGCCGAGGTTTCGACCGTTCGCCACGGTGCGTTGCCGATGCGTGGTTCGGCAGTGATCGTTTTGGGCAGCACCGCGCCGAGTCGCGGCACATCGACGATGCCCTCCATTTCACGCGCGTAACCGAAGGTTCCCGAGGCGACCATGATCGGGTTTTTCAGCGTCAAACGGCCGAGGGTCGTGCTTATGTCCATCATTTGTTTTCCGGTGATTGCGGTTTCTCGGCTGGCTGCGGTTTTGCGGCGCGATGCGTCAGTTGCTCGCTAATGTGTCGTACTAATTCGTCAGCCACAAAGTCTTTGTCGCCATGAATCGCGGCAATGACGTTGCCGCGGGCGTCGAGTAGTTCCACGTCGTTTTGATTCGAATCGATCGCTTGCGGGCCATTGCTGACCATCAAATCACAATGTTTTGATTCCAGTTTGACCGTGGCGCGGAAACGCCGATCTTCGGTTTCCAGGGCAAATCCGACCACCCATTGGTCGTCCCGTTTGCGTTGCCCAAGCGTGGCGACCACATCGGCGGTTTCAATCAATTCCAACCGCAGCGGTTCGCCTGTTTTGGCAATCTTTTGGGACGACACCAACCGTGGCATGTAATCGCAGGGGGCGGCTGCCCCGATCGCTCCGTCGCACGAATTAAATGCCTCGACGGCTGCCGCCAACATCTCGTCGGTCGTGACGACCGGAATCACCGTTGCCGCCGCCGGATACTCGACGCTGACGGGCCCCGAAACGACCACCACATCGTGGCCGGCATCGATCGCCGCTTTGGTCAACGCAGCCCCCATCCGACCGCTCGACGCATTGGTTAAATAGCGAACGGGATCAAGATATTGCCGGGTCGGGCCAGAGGTAATCAGGATGCGGGCCACAGAATCAAGCTGCTCTCTAAGATGTTTTTTTGACGGTCTGAGTGATGATTTCGTTGACGTCTTTTTCCGTCAATTCCATCTTCACGGCCGCGAGGGCAAACAACCGTTTTTCGGCTTCGGCAAGCGTGCCGTCGGCCGCCATCATGCGAATTAGTTCCTGCATCAACTCGCGACGCTGCTCCATTTCGATCGGCAGCTCTAAGCTGGCTTCGTCCCCCAACCCGAACTCGATTGCCTTTTGCAAATCGTATTCGTCCAAACCGAGGTCAACGCAGCGGTCCGCGACAAGATTAATCTCGCGTTCGCCAAGCGACCCGTCCGCAAACGCCATCACGACGAGGTTGCGGAGCAGTTGACGGCGTTTTTTCAGAATTTCTTCGTTCATGACGAGAATGTTACCCGCGGAAACGAGGGGGAACAAGTCGCGGAGCCTGCAACGGAATGGCAAGATCACCGTCGGCTGCAGCGAATCGCAAGGCCGGGGGTTCATGCCGTCGACTTTGGCACTGACCGGGTGGAGGTTATCGCGGAGCGGCGCGGGGCCCGCCTAGTTTCGTTTGAACGTTTTACTCGCCTGCGACCGGGCGGGCCCCGCGCCGCTACCGCTACCCAAAGTCGGGTGAGATCATTCACCAAGAGCGGGCAAGAGAATTGATTGGCTGAGACCTAGAAAAACGCGTGGCCGCAATCGCAAATCTTTTTACGAACATGCGATTCGTTCGAGCACTTCGGACACTTCTTTTTCGACCAAGACGACTCTTTCGGCGTTTCCGCATCCAATTTGCGCTGAGCCTTCAATTCTTCGGTTCGCGCCGCGTCCGCCTGCAGGACCGCACATTGAGGATGGATCCCCCCCTTGGAATAGGCACGCTTGCCACAAATGGGACAGACATTGCCATTGGCTTGGGTTGCCGAGGTGGTCGTTTTGTTCCCGCTCATTTTGCGCTACTTTTCGTTTTGCGAGCAACGTGGCCTCATTATTAATGAGCGTCCAAGCTCGTCAAAAAGTGCAACCAGGAAGCACATGGTAGACAGTCACGACGTCCAATGCGGTGGCACGTCGCCCACGCAATCGATGCGTTTGGCAGGAAAAATGTCGAAACGGGTGAGCGTGATCGTGAAAACGACTTGCCAAACCACGTCTCGCTCAACCCCTGCGGGTGAACCTTATCCTACGCGAAGTGTGCCCAAAAGTCCACTTCGCAGCGGTGTAACCCCTCGCCATCAAGCTGAATCGCGCTCGCGAAGCAGCGTGGTAACCTCAATTCAGCGGCTCAATCCGATCCGCAGTGCGGCTTCTGGTTTGTTACATTTCAGTGTACCTGTGTCGATCGGGCGGAGGACTTTTCAGCGTTTTGTGATTCTCAGCTACCGCCGACAGGGCAATTGCAGCTCCGTTGCAATTGCCCGGTCGGCGGCGAGGTCATTCACCCTAAAACGCCAAAATCGGACCACTGTCATTATTTGGTTGCTTTCGATTGCCTTGTCCGGCTAGAATGCTAACCTTCCCCCCCTTACAAGCACCGCCCCCCTCCTGCTGTGCGTTGCTTCCTTCCTTACCATCCTACCGCTGGTCGATTGACTCATGATGTTGTCAATACTTGGGCCAAAATCTGGCCCCCGCAAACCGGGTACTCCAAAATTTCGACATCCCGGTCAATATTGCGACGGGGTTCCTCGTCGCGGATTCTTGAAGATCGGCGCTTTAGCGATGGGAGGCGTCGGGTTTACTTTGGCCGATTTGATGCGAGCCGAAGCTGCCACCGGCCAATCCAATTCGCATAAAGCCGTCATCAATATCTTTCTTGCGGGCGGCGCCCCACACCAAGACATGTGGGATATCAAACGCGATGCCCCCAGTGAAGTACGAGGCGAATTTCAGGCCATCAAGACCAACGTGCCTGGGATCGAAATTTGCGAAGTTTTCCCAAAGTTGGCAGGGTTGATGGACAAGGCTGCCATCATCCGCAGCCTGGTCGGCTGCAGCGGCGGGCACGACGCCGTGCAGTGCATGTCGGGTTGGCGGCCCAATGATTTAAAAAGTATTGGGGGGCGACCAGCGGTCGGAGCCGCCGTATCCAAATTACTCGGTCCCGTCGATGCTTCGGTGCCTCCGAATATCGGTTTGGCGGCGCCAACTAGACACGTGCCTTGGTCTGACTCCGGCACAAGCGGTTTCCTCGGCGCCGCCTACGCGCCGTTTAAACCCGACGGGCCTGGGATGAAAAACATGACGCTCGGAGGCATCACGTTGGATCGGCTGGCCGACCGACGAAAATTGCTTTCCGAAATCGATACGCTTCGGCGTGATATTGATGTCACCGGAACGATGGCCGGGATGGACGCGTTTGGCCAACGAGCACTCGATGTGCTTACCAGCAGCAAGTTGGTCGACGCCCTCGATCTGACAAAAGAAGATCCTAAAGTGGTCGAGCGTTATGGCGATGGAAAGCCCTACCAATTCCAGTACGACGGATCACCGACCGTCAATGACCAATTGTTGATCGCGCGACGTTTGGTCGAAGCCGGTGCTCGTGTGGTCAGTTTGAGCTATGGGCGGTGGGATTCGCACAGCAAGAATTTTGACCTCGTCCGTGATCATGGATCCAAGCTTGATCAATGCCTCAGTGCTCTGATCCAAGATTTAGACGAACGTGGCATGCTCGATGACGTCACCGTGGTCGTGTGGGGCGAATTTGGTCGCACCCCGAAAATTAATGCCAACGCAGGGCGAGATCACTGGACCCAAGTCAATTCGGCCTTCTTAGCTGGCGGCGGAATGCGGACCGGGCAAGTGATCGGAGCCACAAACCGCTTGGGCGAAGAACCCAGCGAACGTCCCGTCCACATGCAAGAAGTCGTGGCGACGATGTATCGCAACCTGGGGCTCGATACCTCGTCGACAACCTTGATCGACCCCACGGGACGCCCCCAATTCTTGGTCGACCACGACCCAATTGGCGAGTTGGTGTAATGCTGTATTCCAATTGCCGTGGTGCGGTTGCATGCCAACCAAGGACCGCCGGGCCATTAAGTGGCGGGATAACACGTCGTAGAAGCCATCAAGACTTTCGTGAATCGCCGAACAGCTCGAAACTCTTGACGAGTTCCGCTACTTCAGAAATCGTTTCGAAGATCCTCACCGGGAAACCTCGGAATGCTTTTGCAATGCATGCCCCTTTGCCAAATAGATCAATCTCCCCAACTGTGATGATGCTCACCGCTCGATGGCTTGTTGCCTTTGCGATTGGTTTCGCGGTTACCGATTCGTTCGCGGCGAACACGCTTACCATCGATAACGCCGATGCCGACCGCCTGATCGTTGGACGTGATGCTCGAATCCAATTGATCGTATCACGACACGTTGGCGATTCCTCACTCACGGCAATCGAAGATGCCACGTCGGAGGTAACGTATGAGGTCGAGCCAAATGGAATAGCGTCGGTCGATCCTGGGGGGTTGGTGATTCCGATCGCCGACGGCCACGCGACCATCAAGGCAGAGGGATCCGATGGCGAGACGGCAACCGCCGTCATCAAGGTCAGCGGAATGAACGAAGATCAACCGGTTAGCTTTCCAAGCCAAATCGTTCCGATCTTTACCAAGCTGGGCTGCAATGGTGGCGGGTGCCATGGCAAGGCTGCGGGCCAAAACGGATTCAAACTCTCACTGCTTGGCTTCGAACCTCGCGAGGATTACGGGCACTTAGTAGAGGAATCGCGTGGTCGCCGAATCTCACCCGCAATTCCCGAACGTAGTTTATTGTTACTGAAGTCGATTAACGCTTCGCCGCATGGTGGCGGACAACGAATGGAAGTCGACAGTCACGAATATCGCTTGATGCGACGCTGGATCGCTCAAGGTGCGAAGTATGGAGATGGCAATGACCCCACCGTGACATCGATCGAAGTTTTGCCATCGCACCGACGTCTGTTGCCCGGGGCATTCCAGCAGCTATCGGTCGTCGCAAACTATTCCGACGGCACGCGCGAAGACGTCACTCGCGCCGCTGTGTATGAGACCAACGATACCGAAATGGCCGATGTCGATGCAAAAGGACGTGTCCAATTGAATTCGCTCGTCGGCGATGTCGCCGTGATGGCACGTTACCAAGGAAACGTGACGGTGTTTCGTGCGGACATTCCCCAGCAACTCGAAACATCCCCCGAGTCGCTGACCCCCGAACCGGCGAACTTGGTTGATACGCATGTGTTCGCAAAACTGCAATCACTTGGCATTCCCGCGTCACCGATGTGCGAGGACGCCACGTTCTTGCGGCGAGCCACCTTGGATATCACCGGTCGCTTACCAACGCTGGCCGAAACACGCAGCTTTCTCGAAGACTCATCGGCGGAAAAACGTCCGACGCTTGTCGATAGGTTGCTACACAGTTCGGATCATGCCAATTATTTTGCTGGCAAGTGGAATACGATCCTTCGCAACAAACGGCAACGAGGGGAATTGCAATTTGCAACTGTCGCCTTTTACCAATGGATTCGCGACAGTATTGCAGAGAACAAACCGTACGATCAATTTGTCCGCGAAATCATCACGGCATCCGGAAGTGTTGCGAACCATCCGCCCGTGGCTTGGTACCAACAGGTTGCCGACACAAGCAGCCGAGTCGAAGACGCTGCCCAGCTATTCCTAGGGCAACGTGTTGCCTGCGCCCGATGTCACCATCACCCCTACGAAAAGTGGAGCCAAGCGGACTACGCAAAATTGTCAGCCTTTTTTGTGACCGTCTCGAAAAAAGGAGGTGGCGAGCCACTCGAACCCGACTTCTTTGCTCGTGTCGGTGCTGCGACCTCGCCTCATCCCAAAAATGGTCAGGCGTTACCCGCGGCGGGCCTCGATGCAGAACCCGCTGCGATCGCTGCGACCGAGGATGCTCGGTTTGTTTTGGCCGACTGGATGACCAATCCGTCGAATCCCTTTTTTGCCAAATCACTGGTCAACCGCTACTGGAAACACTTTATGGGGCGAGGTTTGATCGAACCCGAAGACGATATGCGGATCACCAACCCGCCGTCCAACCCGGAGCTGCTGGACGCATTGGCCGCGGAATTTGTGGATTCGGGTTACGACCTAAAATCTCTGGTCCGTTCGATTGTGTTGTCTAAAACGTACTGGTTTAGCAGCGATCCCGTTCCAGGAAACTTGGGCGATCGACGCAGCTATTCGCGTTATTACCCGAAGCGAATGCACGCCGAAGTGCTACTGGATGCCGTCGATGACGTCACCGGGAACCAGACCGCGTTTGCCGGGATGCCTGCGGGGACGAGAGCCGTAGAGCTACCCGACACACAATTTACGTCGTACTTTTTAAGCGTTTTCGGCATGCCCGCTGGCGATACCGCGTGCGAGTGCGAACGGTCACAAGAAGCCAACTTGGCGCAAAGCCTGCATCTGATCAACTCCGATGAAATGCAGGGAAAATTAGCAGCGGATTCAGCTCTCGCTGCAAGACTAGCCGCAGACACCGAATCCGACGATCAACAACAGCTAAGCGAGTTGTATCTGATCGCGTTCAGCCGGCCTGCGACCTCGACTGAAATGGAAACGATGCTCCGCTATCTCGATCAGAAAGACAATCGTCGACAAGCGTACGAGGACATCCTTTGGTCGCTGATCAACTCAAAAGAATTCCTCTTCAACCACTAAATATCCCCACTCCCCACTCCCCACTTCTCCCCACGCTATGCAACTTCCTCTCCGCATTGCATTTCTCTGCATCGGCATGACCTCCGTCACGCACGCTCAGTTCCTAGCGATCGAGTTGCGTACGGTCCGACCGGCAACGGCAACCGTGGGCCAGACAAGCGAGGTCTTCGTGACGGGGGACCGGATGGACGAGGTGGATCAGCTGTTGTTTTCACATCCTGGGATCACAGCGACGCTGCAATCGGCGTCGAAATCGTCGCCACATCCGTTGCTTTCACCAATACCCAACTACGGTCATTTTGACGTCGCGATCGCGGACGATGTTCCACCGGGGCGTTATGAAGTGCGTGCGATTGGCCGGCACGGTGTATCCAATCCACGTGCCTTTTGGGTCAGCCGATTGGCTGTCGTTAATGCCTCCGCCAGTCATGACTTTGATGCGGCCACTCCGCTTCCCACCGACCAGTGGCACAGTGCGTCGTCGTCGGGGGCATCGATTGATTTTTATGCGGTCGAGCTCAAAGAAGCTCAGGCTCGGGTCGAGTATCGGTCTCAAACAATCGACTCGCCGATGATCGGCCAATTGAGACTCTATAATGCCGCTGGCGACGTGGTTGCATCGGCACGCGGCGCGGATGGTTTTGATCCCATGTTGCGTCTTGAGGATCAACCGCCCGGCAGGTATGTCCTTGCCGTGAATGAATATTTGTATCGCAGCGGCGGCGAGTACCATTACCAAATAGCGTTACAATCCAATCCAACCAGCGAAGCCACCGGCGATGGCGTGTCTGGCGTGGTCCTGGGACCGGAAAGTGCCGCAGCCCGCGACATCGAACCGGCGTCGCCGCCAATGTTTGCTTCGAGTGGCGGGGCCGAACGCATCGAATTGCCATATCAGGCGACGTGGTGGTTTGCTGCACCTGGCGATGAGAACACTTTCGAGTTTGATGCGACTCAGGGCGAAACCGTGGCGATCGAGGTGATTTCGCAGCGACTTGGTGAACCAACCGACGCACGCGTGATCGTGGATCGGATCCAGCGTGATGATGCGGGAGTGGCTTCCTATCACGAAGTCGCACGTTCCGATGATAGCCATCCGGTTAGTGACTCGGTGATCTCACTGAGCACGAAAGACGCTTCACTGTTATTCACCGCTCCGGCGACGGCGACGTACCGATTGACCGTCCGTGACTTAGACATCGGCACGTCACTTCGCGTGCAGCAACGATTTGTGCTACGGGTCGCCAAGCCCGATCCCGGTTTCACGCTTGTTGCGTCTCGCGTTTATCCCAACAAAGACGTCAAACTAGCTCGTCCCCATGGTTCCAAATTGTTTCGTGGGGGTGCAGAACTCGTTCGTATTTTTGCGATCCGGCGTGACGGATGGACGGGGCCGATCGAAATCACGGCCGAGAATTTGCCCGCGGGGATTCATTGCAAACCAGCCACCATTGCCGCGAATCAAACGCAAACCGATCTCACGCTGACAGCAACCGACGATGCCATTACCACTGTGGCACCGCTAGACATCGTCGGCCACAGTATCGATCATGCGATCAGTGAAACGGCGGTTCCCGCGACACTGCAATTCGCAAAAGGTGGGGGACGTGATTACGTTCGCTCTCGGATTGCATCCGATCTTGTCGTGGCGGTGTCCGAGCACGAAATTTCGCCGATCACGATCCGGTTCGATGATGCCAAAATCCCCGACGTGAAGGCTGGCGAACCGTTGCCGTTGGCAATTCAGGTAACACGTCGCGAAGGCGGCAATGACGTCTGTGTGCTTCGGCCACTTTCATTGCCAGCGGGTGTGACCATCGCCCAGGTGACCGTGCCCGCAGATAAAAGTGACGGCGCTGCGACGATCAAAACCGCTGCCAACACTGCCGTAGGAACGTATTCGTTCGCAATGTTGGCGGAAACAAAAGTAAAAATTCGGCCCAACCCACAGGCCTTGGTTGCGGCACAACAGGCACGTGCGACCCTGCAAACACTTCATGATGATCCCGCTCAAGCAGCCAACCTCGATGCGATCAAAGCTGCGATCGTGGAAGCCGATAAACGGATCGAGCTGGCCAAAAAGTCGCAAGCCGAACAAACGTTGACCGTCTTTATTCCCAGCAACCACGTAACATTTCGCGTGGTTTCGCCCTGATCGGCAGCACGACGAACAGCAACATTTGTCTGTATCTCAACATACCGTTGACGATCGTAATCTCTCGATTCAACGGTATCACGCTGGTTGACCACGCTACAGCGAATGTCCAAGTTTGACGTTTTGCAGTGATCCTATCGAAGTTGTAGCGGCGCAACCATCACGGCTCCCTCATGTCTTGCTACTGTACAGCTGCATCCCTCACCACGGCCGAGCAACGTGCCTTCGCAAATTAGGATGAGGCGACGTGACATTGTTGAAAACGATCGACAGTGGATTTGCGGTTCTACCGCCGGGAACTAGTCTGTGGAAAGAGACACACCAACTTGGCACCCCACTGCTTTCGAGCGTGCATTCTTCAACCCGGTGATGAACGACGATGATGGAACAGGAAACCGAGACGACGCGCTCGATCACCGACTGGGACCGGTTTCTGGCGGACCAACGACCTGACATTGGCCACAAACAATACTCGTGGTGGATTGACTTTTTGAAGCTCCGCGGCTGGAACGGTTTTGGGTTTGCGGCCAGCGACGATGACAAACTTTGTGGGGGTGCGAACGTTTTGATGAAATCGTTTGCGCCCAACAAGTGCTTCTACTACGTGCCTCACGGCCCCGTGCTGCCCAACGATCAAACGGATGCAGCGGATCTGTTCGACGCGATGATGGAATATATTGACGATCACCGCAAGCATTCGTCGTATGTTGTCAGTCACCTCAGAATCGAGCCGCGGTGGTTAGACCAACCGAAATTCGTAAAAGGATTCCAGCGATCAATCCATTGGCACGAACCACGAAACACGTTGTGCGTCGATTTGACGATGTCCGAAGACGCCATCCTGAAACAAATGAAGACCAAGGGAAGGTATAATATTCGCGTCGCCCGCCGACACAACGTCTCCGTCGTCCAAGACAATTCCGCTGCGGGGCTCGCCGACTTCCTGCGTCTCTACGAGGAAACCGTCACCCGGCAAGACATCTCGCGGCACTCGAAGCAATACTTTGACGAACTCGCGGCCACCCTATTTCCCTATCGACGCGGAGACATTTTCTTTGCCGAATATCAAGGCACACGACTGGCAACGGCGTTAATCTTGTACGCCGGTGACACCGCAACCTACAAATATGGTGGAACGCAGCTTACGCATCGCAACGTGATGGCACCCTATCTGCTTCATTTTGAAGCAATGTTGCGAGCCAAAAGGTTGGGCTACAAGTGGTACGACTTTTATGGGGTTTCGCCCATCAACGCCCCCGAGGACGAATGGGCCAATTTCAGTTCGTTCAAGCGAAAGTTTGGGGGGCGTGAGCTAAGTTTCGTTCCGTCGCTCGATTTCGTCTTTGATCGTGACGCATATGAAGAATACCGCTTGCTGAAAAAATCTTGATCCGACTGGCTTCGAATGGCGCACCGAAGGATCTGCCAATGAAGACAGGGCTTCGGAACATAGTCGCGTTGCAACCCCTCACACCGTCGCATGCATTCCTCTAAGTGGCTGCTCTAGCCCATTCAATCGATACGACCGTTATAGCTTCATGGTCAGACGTCGATTCCCCCCCACATTTGTTTTGTCATCCGGACCAGGCTCTGCGAACTGACGTACAAATTGGTATCTCCCCATTGCTCAGTGATTATCCGGGGCTCGCTGCTTGATGGGGTTTGCGATCGATCGCTTTATCGATCAACCCATTTATAATCTCGGGACATCGACCTGTGCGTAACAGAAGAGAACGAAACAGAGGCGGAACGGCGATGGTGGAATTGGCGGTCTGTATGCCAGTCCTGTTTCTGATCGTCTTCGCCTCGATCGAAGCCTGTAACATGATCGCGATGAAACAAGTCATCTGTGAATCAGCCTACGAGGGCGCTCTGATTGCGTTAAAACCCGATTCAACAGAGTCGGATGTTCTGAACCGAATCAATACAACGCTCGCGTCTCGTGGCGTCACGCCATCGGATGTCTTAGTCCAAGGAGAGGCAGGTGCCGCCTACGCGACACTGGCTCGCGGTGATACGGTCACCGTCACAATCCAAGCCGCCACCAACGGAAACATCGTTGGGCCTCAGCTGTTCGGCTTTGCACAATCCTTGTCCAGTAGTTTGACCGCGATCAAGCAATAACTCACGGAATTGCAATGAAATATCCAATTACAAATTCCTGGAACGTGTTGCCCCATTGTCGCCGGGGCGCGACCGCGGTGGTCTTTGTGATCATGCTGCCGGTGTTGATGTTGTTGCTGGGGTTCTCGGTGGACCTCGCCTACATGCAATTGTCACGAGCCGAACTACGCGCAGCAACCGACTTGGCCGCCAAGGCAGCATCGTCAGAATTGGCGGAAACCGGTGATACCGCACGTGCGATCGCCAAAGGAAAACTAATTGCCAGCGCGAACAAAGTTGCTGGAGAAGGGCTGACCCTTGAAGACGCCGACTTTGTCTTCGGCAATACCGTCCGATCCACGACGGGCAAATGGTCGTTCACGGCAAGTGGTTCGCCCATGAACGCGGTTCAAGTCAACGGCCGCCGCACCTCCGCAGCACCCGATGGCGAAGTTGATCTGTTTTTTTCCAGTCTGCTCAACGGCGACGGCTTTCAAACGACCGCTGCTGCAACCGCCGGTTTTATCAATGCTGATATTTGCCTGGTACTGGACCGATCCAGTTCGATGAAACTGGCGGTTTCGAATACGGCAACAGGAATGGGGGGTGGCGACCCTCGCTCGTGTGATATTCCGTGGGCGGACAGTCGATGGATCGCACTGGATGACGCCATCAAAATTTTCCTAGCCAAGATGAACGATACGCTTGCGGAAGAGCAAGTTGCGATCGTGACCTATGCCAGCAACTACACGGCCTGTGGTGTGACAAACCACAACGTCACGCTCGATCAACCCCTGACTGCCGACTTTACCAGCATCACAACGGCGATGGAAAACTTGAACACCACCGTGTGGGGCGGCAACACAGAAACAAGCCAAGGCATGTCGCTCGCGAGATCGGAACTGAACGGATCCGGCGCTCGCGCCACTGCAGAAAAGATCATGGTCGTGCTGACCGATGGAGCCTATACCAACGGTGTCCATCCCGCAGATGTCGCGGCTCTAGCTGCAGCGGACCGTATCAAAGTACACACCATCACATTCGGCGCTTGTCCCTCCAACGTGATCATGGACATGCAGGATACCGCGGTCGCCGGAGGTGGGTACCATTTTCACGCCCCCGACGCTGCGACACTGAATGATGCGTTTAGCAAAATCGCAGGTTCGATCTCGATCCTTACCCAGTAAAATTCTCGACACCCCCACATCACATCATGACCCGATCGAGAAAACCACATCGCGGAGCCGTGACAGTCGAATTCGCTGTCGCCTTCCCCGTACTGCTGCTGTTCACGTTCGCCGGAATCGAGTTCTCACGAGTGAACATGATTCGCAACACTGTGATCAACGCGGCATACGAAGGGGCTCGAAAAGGAATTGTGCCGGGAGCAACTGCAGCCGAATGTGAGCAAGCCGCGACCGATCTTTTGGATTTCGTTGACATCAGCGGTGGGTCAGCAGAAGTCACTCCCAGCACGATCCAATCCGACACGGAATCGGTCACCGTTACCGTCACCGTCCCCATCACGTCCGCTAACTCGTTCATCACGCCGAAGTATTTCATGGGGCGGACCATCACCATCAGCGTCACGCTTCCCCGCGAAGCAACCTTCTAAGTACCTTCGCAACCGTTGCTGGCGTAGCGAAACTTGCGTGAGCGTTTCACCCTATTCGGCGATTCCAAAACGGATCACCGAACGAGAATCAATGAAAGACCGACACGGCGCGCACGCCGTCAATCGGCAACAGTCGGCCCTTTCTTGTCGCAGTGACCGAGGGGGGACTGTGCAGCAAATCACGCCAGAAAGATTGGTGCAACAGAAAGATTTGAAAACCAGATCAAAGGGATAGGATTTATTGCGGTCACCCACAGCAAAGCGGCATCAGCCTGTCACCTAGTCGCAACGCGACGAAATGTAGTACCCACGGACGTGAGTCGGTCGAACAACTCCATACAACCGAAGGTTGGACAGGAAGGTGGAGGGGGCAGGAAAATATTTAGTCAACGATGCTTGGCTACTCTCTCCGTCGTAAACGGCCTACACCCGAGATTCAGCGAGAGGTTAAACGATGGTAGGATAAAAAATGGCGAGGACGTGAGCGTCCAAACCCAAGCGAGAATCGTCATCGCAGTCTCATTTTTCTGTCGCACCAATTTTTCTGTCTATCACCAAATTCGATCCGCGATAATCGGACACGAGTGACGCTGTGCAATCAGGCCGTAAACACAAAGAGTCAGGGACAGACGAATGGGGGACAGGCGAATAAAGCGGTGCCGAGACCAAGCCTACCATTCAGCGAGTAGCGGCAGCGATCGACGCGTTATTCAACGAAAACTGCGAATGGCGACCAATTACAGGCAAAAAAATGGTTGGCAAAAAAATGAAGGCAGAAAAACTGGGGACTTTCTTTCCGGCTCTCCAATTTTTCTGTCGCACCACTTCTTTCTGTCTATCCACTATCAGAGCAATCAGCGAACGAAATTCTGGGGGATCCCCACACGCGGCATTGATCCGAAGATTCCGGAATCGGCTTGTTCTGACGTAAAAAAATCGCTCACACCGCATGAAACGACAGAAATATTGGTGCGCCAGAAAAATTTTAAAAGCAGATCAACGGGATAGGAATTATTGGGGTCACCCAAGCTGAGCGGCGTCAACCTGTCACCTAGTCGCAACGCGACGAAATGTAGTAGCCACGGACGTGAGTCCGTGGAACACCATAACAGAAAAGCAAAAGTCGCAACGCGACGGTAGGTGTTGTTTTTTCCGACCCAATCCCGCGCACTATCGGTGCAGTAAAAGGTTTAAAGATGAACGGATAAAAAATGATGACGAGGTGAGCGTCCGAGTCCAATCGCGGTTCACCATAGCAGTCTCATTTTTCTGTCGCACCAATCTTTCTGTCTATTCACTATCAGAGCGATCAGCGACCGAATTTCTGGGTGATCCCCGCACGCGGCATTGATCCGAAGAATCCGGAATCGGTTTGCTCTAACGTGACAGAATCGCTCACACCGCGAGCGATGACAGGGTCAAACACCGCGACTCGGCAACAGGGAGTGCATCGAATTGTTCGCCGTCAATTCGATCCGAAAAGGATTGGGACTAGGCAAGTGGATCGTACAAAGAAACGTTTATCACGGCAAGAATAATCCCCAGCATCAAGAACCAGAAATTGCGACCGGTGGCGTCCCGCTCGCAGTCGCAGTTGTGGTAAAAACGCCAGAACACGATAGGTGTAACCGCCGTCGGCAATGCAGCGAGCAGCAGCGGCAGCGTGAATCGTATTATTGTTGAATCGGGACCAAACCGAGCAAGCGAGCAGTATCCGTGGCAAGTGAGTTGCCACCCCGTATCGCCGACCGACGAAAAGAACAACGACCACAAGCACAATGAAGAAAAAATGTGAACCATACAAACCATCCACCGCCAATCGGGATGAACGGTATTACTATCGTGGTCAGTGAATTCTACTGACGGTGGCGTTTCATAGGGATTTGTAGTTCTCATCGGTGTTCCAAGTCGATGAACCGTGGCGTTCACCTGGCACGTGCATATGATTTACCATTCCTAAACCGAGCGATCCAACCGGCTCGATCGTCACATTCACGATGGTCTCCGGAGATGTAAACGCATCCTCATGCGAACGCGTGGGTTGCGGTTATAGAAGTAAACAACGCAATCGCGAGGTTTGATGTAGGGTGTATCACTTCGGTCTCCATTTCA